>JAFEBC010000311.1 GCA_018266095.1 Deltaproteobacteria bacterium | reverse complement strand
CCAACGCCAACGCCAACGCCAACGCCAACGCCAACGCCAACGCCAACGCCAACGCCAACGCCAACGCCAACGCCAACGCCAACGCCAACGCCAACGCCAACGCCAACGCTCTACCCTCCGCGTCTCCGCGCCTCCGCGTTGAAGCTTCTTGCTCTCCCCGAAGCACCGCGGGCGCCGACCCTTTCGGATCCGCGCCCGCGTTGACCTTCTCCTTCGCCGCCCTGCCTTACGGCACGATGGACACGTCGTGGTACAGGGTCGCGAACTTGCTCAGCTCGAGGTCGAACAACCCGTCCTGCACCCCGTCATCCGGCGGCTCGGTCGGCTCGGACGCGCCGGCCTCGGTCGGGCCCCAGGGGTTGCGGAGCTGCACGAAGACCTTGCCGTTCTTCCGCACGATGCCGCGCAGCGTGTAGCAGTGGTCCGAGTAGACGCCCGTGCCGTCGTACTTCACGCCGTCGTGATCGCCGTACGTGCAGGCCACCTGCGCGCGGCTCTCCTTGCCGGCCGCCTCGATGGCCGCGACCACCGCCGTGCCCTTCGGGCTGTACGACTTGGTCTTCTTGCCGGTGAGCGCGAAGAGCGCGTCCGACGCCGTACCGCCGTTGCCGATGTGCGCGTACGACGTGTTCCACTTCGCGTACGCCTTCTCGATGAGCGACGGCGCCCACTTCTCGTAGCCCGGCGTGTTGTCGTCCGACTGCATGTAGAGCACGTTGCCGCTCTTGTTCGAGTGCGGGAGGTCGATGTCGACCTCGACCTTCACCTTGCGGCTCGACGCCTGGTAGAACGTCGCGAAGTAGCTGACCGTCTTCCCGTTCACCACGTTGGGGACGATCATGTTCTTGGTGAGCGTGCCGCCCTTGTCGGCGAGGAACACCGCGGCCACCGACGAGGCGAAGTAGCAGTCGCCCAGATACCCCTGGTCGATGTTGGTCCACACGAGCTTGCCCGCGTCGCTGTAGAGATCGCCCGGCTTGCGCGCGTAGGCGCCGACCTTCTTGCCGTCCGCGTCCATGACCGGGTCCGCGAGGTTCTTGAAGCCCGCGATGCCGTTCGCGTCGAAGAGCCAGCTCGCGGCGGGGTTGTTCGAGCTCCACTTGAACTCTTCCGGCGTCATGTCGCGGAGCTCAGCGGCGGGCATCGGGCGGCCGCGGCCGTTCACGTGCACGCCGTCCGGAACCGAGACCGACGGGAGCAGCGCCGGGTTCGCGCGCAGCATCTCCATCGAGTACGTGGTGGCCGAGAGGTCGTCCGTGTCCGAGTCGTCAGCGGCGTTCGGCAGCTCGGTCCCGCAGGCGGTCGCCAGGGCGGCGAGGAGGGCGGCGGTCAGCGTCAGGAGCGAGCGAGGGCTGGTCGTCATCGGTTTGCTCTCCGTGGAACTGGTGTGGAGCATCAGTGCGGACGGGAGCCTGTAGAGCACCTTGTGTGCCAAGGCTTGTGCACGAAATTGACTCTGTGACTTCAGGCACTTGCCCCTTGCCTCCGAGTGGAGGACGTGAGGGGACGAGTGGTGCATGGATGCACCAGGTGGTGCCTGCTTGCGCAGCCGTTGGAGTTGTGAGGGCCGATCGTCGCGGATCCGAGGCCCCGCGCTTGACTGAACATCCGTTTAGTGCACACGCTCCGGCCCGCCATGTCCGCGCCGGCCACGTCGAACCCCAAGAACCGCTTCCTCAGCACCGAGGTCGAGTGGGCCGACGACGCGCCGCCGCCGCCCGCGGATCTCGAGTTCATCGAGGACCACACGCGCAACATCCTCTCCACCAACGACTCGCCCGACATCGGCTTCACCTGGAGCGTGAACCCTTACCGCGGCTGCTTCCACGGGTGCACCTACTGCTACGCGCGGCCCACGCACGAGTACTTGGGCCTGGGCGCGGGCACGGACTTCGAGCGCAAGATCGTGGTCAAGCCCAAGGCGGGCGAGCTCTTGCGCGAGGCCTTCGAGAAGCCGTCGTGGAAGGGCGAGCTGCTCGTGTTCTCGGGCGTGACCGACTGCTACCAGCCCGCCGAGGCGCAGTGGAAGCTGACGCGCGCGTGCCTCTCGGTGTGCGCGGAGTATCGCAACCCGGTCGGCATCATCACCAAGGGGCCGCTCATCGAGCGCGACTTGGACCTGCTGCTCGCGCTGCACGAGCGGGCGAGCGTGCAGATGAGCGTGTCGATCCCGCTCTGGGATCGCGAGCACTCGCACGCGGTGGAGCCGTATTGCGCCACGCCGCAGCGGCGCATGGAGACGGTGCGCAGGCTGGCGGCTGCGGGGCTGCGCGTGGGCGTGAACGTGGCGCCGCTCATCCCAGGCCTCGGCGACGAGGACATCGTGCGCGTGCTCGAGGCCGCCAAGGACGCGGGCGCGGAGTCAGTGGGCAGCATCTTCCTGCGGCTGCCGGGCGCGGTGGCGCAGGTGTTCGAGCAGCGCCTCGTGCAGCTCTTGCCGCTGCGGGCCGAGGGCATCCTGCACAAGATCCGCGACGCGCGCGGGGGCAAGCTGAACGACCCGCGCTTCGGCAATCGTCAGCGCGGGGAGGGGCCGCACGCGCAGGCCGCGATGATGCTGTTCAAGCAGACGGCCAAGCGGCTCGGGCTGCGCATGCACATGTTCGCGACCGATCCAGTGAAGCAGACGTTCACGCGGCCCGAGCGGCGCGGGGCGCAGATGAAGTTGTTCTAGGTCCTGCGCGCGCGGCGCTGCAGCGCGACGACACAGGCGAGCGCGGCGAGCGACCAGAGGCCGTCGAGGCCGAGCGTGCTGCAGCCCGAGGCGGTCGGGAGCGGATCGGTGCCCGTGCCGGGGTCGGGAGTGCCGGAGCCGACGGTGTACGTGACGACGTTCGAATCGGCGCCGTAAGGCATGAACGTGGCCCAGAGCTGGAACGTGCCCGAGTCGGTGAAGGTCACGGTGAGATCGTTGGGATCGAGCGTCTGCGTCGAGTCGTCGATGCGCAGATCGCGCTGCACGCCCGGGCCGCGCAGGTG
>JAFEBC010000310.1 GCA_018266095.1 Deltaproteobacteria bacterium | reverse complement strand
CGCGCACCACAACCCGGGCGCGATCCGGCAGAGCAAGAGCTACATGGAGCCGAAGCACTCGGCCCTGCACGGCTCGGTCGACCGCATCGGGCGGCTCATCGACCAGCACGTGAACGTGTTCCACATCGAGACCGCGCTGAACAACAACATGTTCGACGGGCCGATGAGCTTCCTCGGCAAGCGCGAGGAGGACTTCACCGATCTCGACCGCACCGCTCTCGCCGCGCTGCGCTGGACGCTGGGCAAGACGCCGCGCGCCCTGCGCTCACAGATCTTCCACAAGGTCCCGGCGGGCTACGGCCTCATCGCCGTGCACGCGGGCCGCACCGAAGCCGTGCACGACAAGATCCTCGTCGCCTGCCGCAAGCAGCTCTACGTGAACGTGAAGGGCCAGTCGGACATCCTCATCGCCGGCATCCCGTACATCTCGCCGTACAACATCGGCGCGGTGCTCAACCCGCTGCTCGTGCAGGTGATGGCGCAGGGCTACTTCTACAACATGAACCGCGGCGTCCCGCTCATCAAGAAGGGCGGCACGCTCATCGTCACGCATCCGTGCATGGACGAGTTCGATCCGGTGCAGCACCCGAGCTACATCGAGTTCTTCCATCGCCTGCTGCCCGAGACGCGCGACGCGATGACGCTGCACAAGAAGTACGAGAAGGAGTTCGCGACGAATCCGAGCTACGTGCACCTCTATCGCAAGGGGAACGCGTACCACGGCGCCCACCCGTTCTACATGTGGTACTGGGGCGAGAACGGTCGCCAGAACATGGGCCAGGTGATCGCGGTCGGCACCGAGAACACGCACGTGCCGCAGCTCATGGGCTGGGAGCGCGCGGACACGCTGGCCGAGGCCATCGACATGGCGCGCGGGCGGCAGGGGCGCAACGCGAGCATCTCGCTCATGCACCATCCGCCGCTCGTGATGTGCGACGTGCAGCTCGACGAAGCCGAGAAGCAGAAGCTCCTGGGTGAGAGCGCCGACACGCGCAAGGCCGCGCCGCCGCTGCCGCCCGCGGAGACGGCGAAGTGAGCGAGACGTCGACACCGCTCGGGCTCTTCCCGCACGGCTCGCCCTCGATCCCGCCGCTGCCCAAGCTGGGCCCGACGGGCGCGCCGATCGATCTCACCGAGGCCTTCCGCGGGCGCGAGCTCATGCTCACTGGCGTCACCGGCTTCCTCGGCAAGGTCGCGCTGGTGATGCTGCTCGACAAGTACCCCGAGGTCGGCAAGGTGCACGTGCTCGTGCGTCCGCGCGCGGGCGGCACGGCGGCCGATCGCTTCTTCCAGAAGGTGGCGCACGCGGAGCCGTTCCGTCCGCTGCGCGAGCGGCTGGGCGACAAGTTCGACGCGTTCCTGCGCGAGAAGGTGAACCCGCTCGACGGCGACGTGACGGATCCGTTCTTTGGCCTTCCGCCCGAGCAGGTGGCCGCGCTCAAGGGCAAGCTCGCGTGCGTCATCAACTCCGCGGGCCTCGTCACGTTCAATCCGTCGCTGGAATTGGGCGTGAACGTGAACACGCTCGGCGCGCGCTATGCGGCTGAGCTGTGCAAGGAGACGGGCGCGGTCCTCGTTCACATCTCGACGTGCTTCGTCGCCGGCGCGCGGCGCGGTCCGGTGTTCGAAGACGAGCAGGTGCAGGGCAGCTTCCCCAAGTCCTTCGACGACGACCTGAAGATGCGCGGCGCGAAGTTCTCGGTGACCGAAGAGCTCGCCGATGTCGACGCGCAGGTGGAGCGCTTGCGCGCGCAGGCCGATGACAAGTCGCTCGCCGCACAGTTCCGCGCGGACGCGATCACGCGCCTCGAAGAGGAGGGCCGCGATCCTGCCGACGAGAAGGCGCTGCGCCTGGCCATCGGCCGTGAGCGCAAGCTGTGGCTCGGCAAGCAGCTCGTCGACGCGGGCATGGAGCGCGCGCTCGCGTGGGGCTGGCCGAACACGTACACGTACACGAAGGCGATGGGCGAGCAGGCCATCGCCGAGAGCGGCTGCAAGTACGCGCTGGTGCGGCCCGCGATCGTGGAGAGCTCGCTGGAATATCCGTTCCCGGGCTGGAACGAAGGCTTCACCACGTCGGCGCCGATCGCGTTCATGGCGCTGAAGGGCCACCGCGCGTTCCCGGCGGGGCACAAGCTCGTGCTCGATCTCATCCCCGTCGACATGGTGGCCGCGGGCATGCTGGGCGTGGCCGGCGCCGCGTGCGTCGAGCGGCACAAGGCCGTCTACCACCTGGCCTCCGGCGACGTGAACCCGCTCTACATCCGCCGCGCCGTCGAGCTGTGCGCGCTGTACAAGCGCCGCTACTTCACCGAGCGCAAGAAGAACGAAGAGGGCTCGGCGCTGACGAATTGGATCGAGGCCTGGCTGGAGCCGTACCCGGTGCCGGGGCCGATCTACAACGCGACGAGCGCGCCGTTCATGCGCAAGCTCATCGCGGCCGGGCGCGAGCTGGTGAAGTCGCAGGGTCCGCGCTGGGGCATGCCGATCGCGACCTCGCTCTTGCAGCAGGCCGACGAAGAGCTCTCGCAGCTCGATCGCAAGCTGCAGCAGATCGAGGGCATCTGGGCGCTCTTCATGCCCTTCGTGGCGGGCGAGCGCTTCGTGTTCCAGTGCACGCACACGCGGCAGTTGTGGGCCGAGCTGACCGAGGCCGATCGCGCGAAGCTGCGCTGGGAGCCGGAGCGCATCGACTGGCGCGTGTACTGGCTCGACGTGCACATGGCGGGCCTCGAGGAGTGGGTGTTCCCGGGCCTCGAGGAGGAAAACGAGAAGCTCGAGCGCGAGATCCCGCAGAGCAAGGATCTGCTGCAATTGCTGGCCGCGTCGGTGAACGCGCACGAGCACCGGACGGCGCTGCGCTACTTCGCGGGCGAGGACAACGCGAGCGAGCTGGCGCGCACGCGCGATGACCGCGTGACGTACGGAGAGTTGGCGGAGTTCTCGGATCGCGCGGGCGAGCACCTCTTGTGGCGCGGCTTGAAGCCGCAGGAGCGCGTGCTGCTCGTGTCCGAGAATCGCCCCGAGTGGGCGATGGCGTACTTCGGCGCGCTCAAGGCGGGCGCGACTGTGGCGCCGCTGGACGCGAACTTCAACGCGAGCGAGATCGAGAACTGCGCGAAGGCGGCGTCGGCGAAGGCGCTGTTGATTTCGCCCAAGCAGCTCGAGCGGCTGCAGGAGAAGGACAAGGACGGGCTCGCGAAGATCGCCGCGGCGGGCTGCGAGATCGTGACGCTGCCGGAGCTCTTGCGCGGCTCGCCTGGCGTGACTGCGCGCGATGGCAAGGCGCTCCCGAAGCTGCGCACGAACGCCGCGGCCGACGACGTCGCGTCGATCCTGTTCACGAGCGGAACCACGGGCCGTCCCAAGGGCGTGCTGCTCACGCATCGCAACTTCGCGTCGCTCGCGGCGCGGCTCGCGGGCCTGTTCGATCTGCGCGTGGGCGAGGGTGTGCTCTCGGTGCTGCCGCTGCACCACACCTTCGAGTTCTCGTGCGGCTTGCTCGCGCCGCTGATGCTGGGCGCGGAGATCACGTACCTCGATGAGCTGACCGCGGACCGCCTGGGCGAAGCACTCGAGACCGGCCGCGTGCACGCGCTCGTGGGCGTTCCGGCCCTCTGGCAACTCCTGCACCGCAAGCTGACGCAAGAGCTGTCGAGCAAGCCCCGCGCGGTCCAGGCCGCCGTACAGGCGGCGATGGCACTCCACGGAGAGCTGCGCAACCGCACGCCGTTCAACCTCGGCAAGCTCCTCTTCTGGCCCGTGCGCAAGAAGTTCGGCGCGAACCTGAAGCTGCTCGTCTCGGGCGGCAGCGCGCTTCCCGACGAGGTGCACGAGGCCTTCCACCAGCTCGGCCTCGATCTCACCGAGGGCTACGGCCTCACCGAAGCCGCGCCCGTGCTCGCGGTCACCGTGCCCGAGAACAAGCGCAAGTCCGGCACCGTCGGTCCCGCGATTCCGGGCGTGGAGCTGCGCATCGATTCGCCCAACGACGAGGGCGTGGGCGAGGTCATCGCCAAGGGCCCGAACGTGATGGCGGGCTATCTGGACGATCCGGAGTCGACCAAGAAGGTCATGCTCGACGGCTGGCTGCGCACGGGCGACCTCGGCAAGCTCGACGCCGACGGGAACCTGACGCTGGTGGGCCGGCAGAAGGACGTGATCCTCGATGCGTCCGGCAAGAACGTGTACCCGGACGAGCTCGAGGAGCTCTACGCGAACACGAAGGACGTGGGCCTGATCAAGGAGCTGTCGATCGTGGGCCTGCCCGACGGCAAGGGGCACGAGAAGATCGCGTGCCTGTGCGTGGTGCGCGAGGCCAAGAAGCCCGCCGAGGGTCACGAGCCGGAGACGGGCGAGACGCGCGATGAGCTGCGCGCCAAGGTCGAGCGGCACTTCGCTGAAGTGTCGAGCGAGCTGCCGATGTGGAAGCGGGTGAAGGTGCTGCACTTCTGGGACGCGGACCTGCCCAAGACGTCGACGCGCAAGGTGAAGCGGCCGCTCATCGTGCAGGAGCTGGTGCGGCTCGAGCGCGCGGTGGAGGCTGGCCAGAAGCTGTCGGTGAGCGCGCAGGGACCGGTCGGCTCGGACCTGTGGCTCTACGATCTGCTCGCGGAGTTGGCGCAGAAGCCCAAGGGCAGCGTGACGGCGCAGACGCGCATCGCGGCGGACCTCGGGTTCGATTCGCTGCTCGTGGCGGAGCTGGTGGTGGCGATCGAGAAGGCGGGGCTCAAGGCGCCGCCGGAGAGCAAGTTCGGCTCGATCACGACCGCCGGCGAATTGCTGCGTGAATTGGGCGCCGAGGCTGCGCACCCGAGCGATCGTCGTGCGCTCGCAGCCGATGCCGATGCGTCGCGCAAGAGCGAGGAGATCGCGGTTCCGGAATCCGTGGCCGCAGCGGGCCGCGCCGCGATCGAGTTCTTCCAGAAGGGCCTCTACGGACGCCTCTTCGAGCTCGACATCAAGGGCCAGGGACACGTGCCGTCGCACGCGCCGTTCCTGGTGGCCGCCAATCACAACAGCCACCTCGACGTCGGCCTCGTGAAGATGGCGCTCGGCGAGGAAGGCAAGAAGCTCGCGTCGCTCGCGGCGCGCGACTACTTCTTCGACACGCCGTGGAAGCGCGCGTGGTTCGGCTCGTTCACGAACCTGGTGCCGCTCGATCGCAAGGGCTCGCTCAAGGAGTCGCTGCAGACGGCGGTGCGGACGATCAGCGCGGGCTATCACCTGCTCATCTTCCCCGAGGGCACGCGCTCGCCGGACGGGACGCTGCAGGACTTCAAGCCGGCCATCGGCTACCTCTCGTTCGCGTGCGAGGCCGACATCCTGCCGGTGTGGATGGACGGCACGCACGAGGCGATGCCCAAGGGCGCGTTCATGCCGGACCCGAACAAGCGCAAGAAGCTCATCGTGCGCGTGGGCCCGGCGCTGCGCTACAGCGAGCTGCGCGCGGCGACGCAAGGCATGTCGCGCTCGGCGGCGCACAAGGAAGTCACGCGGCTCGTGCGGCTCGCGGTGGAGGCGCTGCGCGATGGCACGCCGCCGCCACGGGTTGCGCCCGCGCAGGGCGCGTCAGGGAAGCTCGTCGAGATCGCGCAGACCGCGGCAGAGGAGCGCACGTGAACATCCTGGTGACCGGCGCGACCGGCTTCTTGGGCAACGCGCTCGTGCCCCTCTTGGTGTCGGATGGACACAAAGTCCGCGTGGTCGCGCGCGGCGGTGCGCCCGAGGCGGCGGCGCTGGGCTGCGAGGTGGTGCAAGGCGATCTCACGCACCCCGAGACGGCGCAGAAGGCGCTCTCGGGCATCGACGCGCTCTACCACCTCGCCGGCCGCGTCTCGCGCGATCCCAAGGACGCGCGCCTCATGTACGACCTGCACGTCGAGGGCACGCGCAAGCTCTTCGAGCAGGCCCTGGCCGCGAAGGTGAAGCGCGTGGTGCTCGCGTCCACGAGCGGCGCCATCGGCGTCTCGCGCGAGCGGCGCGTGGCCACCGAGGACGACGACTATCCCATCGAGACGGTGGGCAAGTGGCCGTACTACCTGTCCAAGATCTACGAGGAGAAGCTCGCGCTCGAGTTCGTGAAGCGCGGCCTGCCTGTCGTCGTGCTGAATCCCTCGCTGCTCCTCGGACCCGGCGACGCGCGGCTCTCGTCCACGCAGGACGTCTATCGCTTCCTGCAGCAGCGCATCCCGGCCATGCCGCGAGGCGGGATCTCCTTCGTCGACGTGCGCGACGCGGCGCTCGCGTTCCGTGCCGCGCTGACGAAGGGCAACGTCGGCGAGCGTCACCTCCTCGGCGCCGTGAACTGGGAGTTCACCGAGTTCTTCGCGCGGCTCTCGCGCATCGCGCACGTGCCCGGCCCCACGCTGCGCCTGCCGAGCCCCGTGAAGGTCGCCGCGGCGCATCTGCTCGAGAAGTGGGCCAAGAAGAACGACCGCGAGCCCGATCTCCCCGCGAGCGATGTCGAGATGGGCGAGTGCTGGTTCTTCATCGACTCCAGCAAGGCCGAGCGCGTGCTGGGCTTCGCCCCGCGCGATCCGAACGAGACGCTGCGCGAGACGGTGAAGTACGTGCAGAAGCACTTCCTCGAGCCGGGGCACGAGGCGCGCGCGTAGGACCCAGGCGAGCGGCTTGCGCTGCGCTGCCCGCGGCGCTCAGGGCCGGGGGCACGTCTGCTCGAACTGCAGCACCTCGCGCGATGCCGGCAGGGGCTCATCGAGCGACTGACGCGGCGGCGTGTACACGGCCATCAAGCGGAACCGCGCCAGCGGCGTCCCGCGCTCGGCGGCCACCCGGCACATCCACGGGCCCAGCGCCGGCACGCGCGTGCTCGCCTCGCTGCCGACATTGAAGGTGAACTTGGTCCACGGCGAGAAGAACCAGCCCACCGGATCCTGCGTACGCGGCGCGGTCAAGGTCAGCGCGTCCACCGGCGTGCCGTCCGCGCGCTCGCCCGGCGCCCTCTAGCGCAGCAGATCGTACGTGCTGCCGAAGAGATCGTACGCCTGGCTGACCTGGAGGTAGCGGCGCTCGGTCACCAGCACCTGCGGCTCGCGCACCTTCGAGCCGATGAACGGCCCCCAGGCCTCGCCGATGAAGAGCGTGGCGAGGAAGGCGAACGTCACGAGGCGCAGCGCCGGAGCGCCCGCGAGCTGGCCCCGCTCGATCGGCACCGGCCGCGGCGCGCCGGTGAACGGCCACGAACTCCCTCGGCGCGCGCCCCACCAGGCCTCGGCGCGGTCGAGCCACTCGGGCTGCAGGAGCAGCGTGTTCATCCACAGACAAACGCCGGTGAACACGCCCACGCGCAGCGTGGTCAGGATGCCGCCTTGCACCGCGATGGCCGCCGCGATCGCCAACGCCCGGCACGTCGCGATGCGCACCGGAGAGAAGGCGAGGAACGCGAACGCCCACTCGAGCGCGAGCACGAGCTTCGTCATCAGCTTGCACAGCGCGGGGAAGTGCAGGAGCAGCGAGGTGATGAAGACGAAGGTGAGCACCGTGGCGACGCGCGTGTGGAAGCCGAGCGTGAACGCGAGCAGCACGAGCAGGCCGAGCGTGAAGAGCACCGCCACGCCCGCGTCGCTGCCGACGAGGCGGAACACGCTCCACAGCGCCGGATCGGTGAGGGTCGCGCGCGGCACGATGCCGCCGTCAGCGAGGAACGCGAAGAGGTTGGGCAGGTAGCTGCAGAGCACATCCTGCAGCAGCGCGAGCCCGAAGCCGATGCGGAACAACGCCAGCGGCCGCGGATCGCTGGCGCCGAGCCAGAACGCGGGGTGCAGCGGATTCTCCGAGCGACCCATGCGCGCGAGCATAGCGTATCGTGCGCACATGACCACTGCGCGCTCGGTGTTCCTGCGTGTCCGCGATCTCGACCTGCACGCGCGCGTCCGCGGGGACGAATCGCGGCCGCCCACGCTCTTCCTGCACGGCTGGCTCGACCACCAGGCCTCGTTCGATCTGCTGCTCGACGCCCTGCACGCGCGCGACCCCGAGCTGCACAGCGTGGCGCTCGATCTGCGCGGCCACGGCGACTCCTCCTGGTGCGGCGCGGGCGGCTTCTATCACCTGCTCGAGTACGTGGCCGATCTCGAGGGCGTGCTCGACGCGCTCAACGTCGCGCAGCCGGTGCGCCTCGTGGGTCACTCGCTCGGCGGCGCCATCGCGCTCCTCTATGCCAGCGTGCGCTCGGCGCGGCTCGCGCACGTGAGCATGCTCGACAGCTTCCCGCTCACCATCCGCGTCACCGAGGTGCCGGAGCGCTTCAGCGAGTACCTGAACGACGTGAAGCTCCCGCGCACGCGCAAGCGCGTGGACTCGTTCGAGCACGCCAAGGAGCGGCTGCAGAAGGCGAACCCGCGGCTGCCGGATGCGGTGGCGGCGCACCTCGCGCGCACGGGCGTGGCGCCGGATCCCAAGCAGGACGGCGCGCTGGCGTGGAAGTGGGATCCGCTCCTGCGCGGGCACTCGCCGCTGCCGTTCATGGACGAGCACCTGCGCGAGCTCTTGCCGCTGATCCGGGCGCCGCTGTTCGCGCTGCGCGCGGGTGAGACGTGGCTGCCCGAGGAGCAGGAGCTGCGCGAGAAGCTGGCGGTGACGCACGCGAGGCTCGAGGTCGAGACGCTCGCGGGCACGGGGCACCATCTGCACTTGGAGCAGCCGGAGCAGGTTGCGGAGCGGCTGGCGGGCGCCTGGGCGCGGGCGTTACAATAGCTTTGTGAACTCGCCCGACCGCGATGAGCCTGAAGTGCCCGCGGGAGCACCGCCCGCGACGGACTCGGACGGCCTTCCGACACAGGACGAGAACGGCGTGGATCTCACCCTGATCCGCGAGAAGCTGCGTCGCACGCCGCGGCAGCGCCTCGACGATGCCGCGGCCTACATGCGCGCCCTTTCACGCGTACGGCGAACCTAGGTCATGGCCGAGGAGTTCTCATTCCGTGAGCTCCTGCAGGTGCTCAATCAGCACCAAGTCGACTACATCGTAGTCGGAGGCCTAGCGGCGGTCCTTCACGGATCAGTCCAGATGCCGTCGCATTCGCCCTCGACGGATTCACGGTGCGCGTGATTTCGCTCGATCGGCTCATCGAGGTCAAGCAAGCGCTCAGCCGTCCCAAGGACAAACTGACCGTGGTCCAGTTGTTGGCAATCAGAGGCGAGCGCAACCGGAGGCCTTGAGCCTCGCTACACCATGCTCGCCGCAGTCCGGATCGCGTAGTAGCTCGCCTCCGGGTGCGACACCACCACCGCGCTCGTCGACTGCTCGGGCACCATCTGGTGCGCCTCGGTCAACGTCACGCCGATGCGGTGCCCGCCGAGCAGCTCGAACACGCCCTCCTGGTCCGCCAGGTCCGGCCACGCCGGATAGCCCGCCGAGTAGCGCTTGCCCTGCTTCTCGGTGATGCCGAGCTCCGCGCGCACGCGCCGGCGCCAGTACTCGGCCAGCGCCGCGGCCGCCTCGACCGCGAGGCCGTGCAAGAAGTAGCTCTTGGAGAACTCGCCCGCCTTCTCCCACTCCGCGCACAGCTCCGTCGCGCGGTCGCCCATGGTCACGAGCTGGAAGGCCACCGTGTCGTCCTCGGCGAAGTAGTCCGCGAGGCAGATGCGCGGCGTCTCGAGCTTGCGCGGGAACTTGAACGTCCAGCGCACCTTGCGGCTCTCGCGCGGCTTGTCGGCGTCGGCGGGATCGTAGACGACGAGATCGTTGCCCTTCGCCGAGCAGGGGAAGTAGCCGTAGACCACCTTGGGCGTGAGGTAGCCGTTGGCGATGCACTCTTCCTGCAGCTCGCGGCGCTTCTGGCCGAACTCGTCCGCGATCATCTTCTGGTACGCCTCGCGCGTCTTGGCGCGCACGCCCCACTGCAGCTTGTAGAGCTCGGTGAGGTCGAGGCAGTCGAAGATCTCGCGCAGGTTCAGATCGTGCGGATCGACCACCTGCGTGCCCCAGAACGGCGGGCGCACAGGGATGGGCTTGGCCACCGGCGAGGGCACGATGTCGGTCGTGGCCACGATCACCTGCGGCACGTTGTCCTGCCCAGAGAGCGAGAGCGTGCGCTGCATGTGCGCCTCGCGCCGCGTCTTGTCCTCGAGCTTCTTCTTCGCCTCCGGGTCGCTGAGCGCGTTGATGGTGTCCAGGCCCTCGAACGCGTCGCGCGAATAGTAGAGGCCACCCTCGTAGAGTCGATCGGTGCCCTCGACGTACGCGTTGCGCCAGCCGAACTTGCGGTTGATGGCCGCGCCGCCGATGAGCACGGGCAGCTTCATGCCGCGCCGATCGAGCTCCTTGACCACCATCGGCATCTGCTTGCTCGTCGAGACGAGCAGCGCCGAGAGCCCGATCGCGTCGGCCTTCTCGTTCACGGCCGCGTCCACGATCTTGTCCACCGGCACCTGCTTGCCGAGGTCGATCACGGTGTAGCCGTTGTTCGACATGATCGTCTTCACGAGGTTCTTGCCGATGTCGTGCACGTCGCCGAACACCGTCGCCAGCACGATCTTGCCGCGCGAGTAGCTGTCCGACTTCTCCATGAAGCCTTCGAGGTACGCGACCGCCTTCTTCATCACCTCGGCGCTCTGCAGCACGAAGGGCAGGATGAGCTCACCGGCGCCGAAGCGGTCGCCGACCTCCTTCATCGCGCCGAGCAGGATGTCGTTGATCACCTGCACCGCGCTGCGCGACTTGAGGCACTCGTCGATGGTCTCGATCAGCCCCTTCTGCTGGCGATCGACGATCATCTTGTGCAGCCGCTCCTCAGGCGTGCCGGTGATCTCCTGCTGCACCTTGGCGGGCCCCGAGCCCTTGCTGCCCTCGAAGTGCGTGATGAGCTTGGCGAGCGCGTCGTCGCTCTTGGCCAGCACGAGGTCTTCCGCGAGCGCGCGCGCGTCGGCGGGGATCTCGTTCCAGGGGATGACGTGCGTGGGGTTGATGATGGCCGCGTCGAGCCCCGCGCGCAGACAGTGCGTGAGGAACACGCTGTTGATCACCGGCCGCGCCTGCTTGGCGAGGCCGAAGCTCACGTTGGACACGCCCAGCACCGTGAGCGCGCCCGGCAGCTTCTCCTTGATGAGCCGGATGCCCTCGATGGTCTCGATGGCCGAGCGGCGGTACTGCTCCTCGCCCGTCGCCAGCGTGAAGGTGAGCACGTCGAACATGAGCTGCCACGGCATGAGGCCATCGGCGATGGCGCGATCGTAGATGCGCTTGGCCACCTCCAGCTTGCGCTCGCGCGTGAGCGCCATGCCCTGCTCGTCGATGGTCATCGCCACCGTGACCGCGCCGTACGTCTTCAAGAGCGGGAACACCTTGTCGATGCGCTCCCAGCCGCGCTCGAGGTGCACGCTGTTGACGATGGCGATGCCCGGCGTCCACTCCAGCGCAGCCGCGATCACGTCCGCTTCAGTCGTGTCGATGCACAGGGGCGCGTCGATCTGCCCCGACAGCGTGCGCACCGTCTTCACCATCGTCTCGAGCTCATCGGCCCGCTCGGTCAGCGCCACGCACACGTCCAGCGCGTGCGCGCCGCCCTCCACCTGCTCGCGCGCGATGCCGAGCACGCCCGCGTAGTCGTTCGCGAGCAGCATCTCCTTCATCTTCTTGCTGCCCTGCGAGTTCACGCGCTCGCCGATGATGAGCGGCCGCGGCTCCTGGTGCAGCGCCTGCGCCTTGAGGCCCGAGCTGAGCGTGGGCACGCGCTTGGGCGCAGGGCGCGGCGACTTGGCTCCGCGCACGGCCTCGACGACGAGCTTGAGATGTTCCGGCGTGGTGCCGCAGCAGCCGCCCACGAGCGACATGCGGAACTCGCGCACGAAGCGCGCCTGCGCCTCGGCCAGGCCCTGCGGGTCGAGCGGATAGTGCGCTTGCCCTTCGCGATTCTCCGGAATGCCCGCGTTCGGCTGACACGAGAGCGGCAGCGGCACGTGCTCGGCCATGGTGCGCAGCGGGTCGACCATCTCCTTCGGCCCCGTCGAGCAGTTGAGGCCCATGACGTCCGCGCCCGCCTGCACGATGGCCGCGGCGGCCGCGAGCGGCTCGGTGCCGAGCAG
Source organism: Deltaproteobacteria bacterium (assembly GCA_018266095.1). Taxonomy (GTDB): domain Bacteria; phylum Myxococcota; class Myxococcia; order Myxococcales; family 40CM-4-68-19; genus CAIWCD01. The sequence continues at coordinate 2,162 of JAFEBC010000310.1, read as the reverse complement.
CATGCGACCCGAGGGATCGAGCGTGATCTGCGCGATAAGCGGGATGCGCTTGCCGAACTCCTTCATGGCGAGGTGCGCGCCCATGAGCTGCGCGCGCAGCTCGAGCAGGTCCTGCGCGGTCTCGGCGAGGAGACAATCGACGCCGCCCTGCAACAGCGCCAGCGACTGCTCGTGGAAGATCTTCACCAATTCCGCCGGACGCACGCGGCCCAGATCGGGATCGGAGGACGACGGCAGGAAGCCCGAGGGTCCCAACGAGCCCGCCACATAGCGCGGCCGGCCATCGGTCTTGAACGCGCGCGCGCACTCTTCCTTGGCGATGCGCGCAGCGGCGCGGTTCACCTCGAACACCTGGTCGCCCAGGCCGTACTCGTCGAGCTTGGGCCGGCTGCCGCCGAAGGTGTCCGTCTCGACCATGTCGCAGCCCACCTCGAGGTAGGCGCGGTGCACGCGGGCGATGACGTCGGGGCGCGTGAGGACCAGGGCCTCGTTGCAGCCCTGGCGGCCGCCGAAGTCCTGGGCGGTGAGGGCCTCGCGCTGCAGCATGGTGCCCATGGCCCCGTCGCAGACGAGGACAGTGGACTTGAGGGCTTCGAACAGATCGGTCGGAGCAGACATGGGCGGCGAGTGTTACCACGAATGACGCAGTGCGCACCTCGAAGGACCGCACGGGGCTTGATCGGGAACGTCGCGCAGTCAACCGATCCTTGTCGCACGACACCGCTTGGCATTTGGTGGCGTGGCCCCTAGATTGACGCGCGATGGCAAGGAAGCCCAAGGACAACGGGCGTGGAAACGCGCCTGCGGCCGAGATCGCGCGTCTCGAGCTGAGCAAGGTGAGCGCGGAATCCACTGCGGACGCGGCGGAGGATCAGGCGCGCCCTGAGCCCCAGGCCGCGCCGCCTGCGCCGCTGTCCGACACGGGCGAGGTCACGCCGATCGTGATGGCGATGGCCGCCGATTCGCAGCCGCCACCCGAGGCGGGGCCCGCGCAGGAGACGAAGGCGGACGCGGGCGGCGAAGTGTCGCAGCTTCGCGAGCAGCTCGCGGCGGCGCTGAAGAAGGCCGAGGAGCAGTTCGGGGCCGCGGCCAAGAAGTACGAGGAGGCCGACGAGCTGCGCCGGCGCTCGATGCCGCCGCCGCCCACCGAGCTGAACGAGGCGCGCATCCGGGCCGCCCGGCTCTCGGCGGAGCTCACCGAGGTCCGCGCGGATCGCGACGAGCACAAGCGCACCGCGGAGGCGCAGAAGGGCGAGCTCGATTCGCTCAAGGGTCAGCTCTCGGCCCTGCAGGCGGCGCTGGAGGCGAAGGAGGCGCGCGCACAGCTCGCCGAGACGCAGGCGCGCGAGTCGCTCAAGAGGGTGGCCGAGGCGCAGGGCGAGGCCGACGCGCAGAGGCGCGCCACGGAGACGGCGGACCAGCAGACGAGCGAGCTGTCGGCGCGGCTGGCCGCGGCCCAGGACGAGGCCCAGCGGCTGCTCAAGAACGAGGAGCAGCACCTCAAGGCGCTCCAGGATCTGCGCTCGGCGCACGACCTGCTGCAGCGCGATCACGAGGGGCAGGCGGGCGATCTGTCGCGCGAGCGCGACACGTTCACCGCGGAGAAGAATTCGCTCACGGCCAAGATCAACGAGCTGGAGCGCGAGGCGGCGGCGCTGCGCGAGAGCGAGTCCTTGGTGCGCGCGGCGCTCTCGACCACGCAGCAGCAGGCCCAGGAGCGCGAGCAGCAGATCGTCTTCGAGGTGCGCGAGCGCGAGGCCCGCATGGTGGCCGAGGTGCAGGCGCGCGAGGCCCAGCTCATCGCCGCCGCGCAGGCGCGCGAGGTGCAGCTCCTGAACGACGCGAAGGCCGCGGTGGACGCGGGCACGCGGGCGCAGGTGCAGCAGGCCGATCAGCTCGCGCGCATGCAGCTCGCGCTCGATCAGGGCCGTGAGCGCGAGGCGGCGCTGGAGGCCGAGGTGCGCACGCTGCGCGGCCGCGCGATGCAGTCCGAGGAGAACGCGGGCGAGCAGCTCGAGCAGGCGCGCCGTGAAGCGCGCACGAACAAGATCGAGCTGGAGACGCTGCAGGAGCGCGTGGGCCGCGCCGAGGGCCGGGCCAACGAGCTGCAGTCCACGGTCGATTCGCTGGGCCGCGAGCGCGCTGCGTTGCGCGCCGAGGCG
>JAFEBC010000030.1 GCA_018266095.1 Deltaproteobacteria bacterium | reverse complement strand
GGATGGGCGCCGGCGCGGGCGAGCCCTCGGCGGCCGAGGCGTGTCCAGGCGCCGCGGCGGTCGGCTCAGGAGGAGCGGGCTGCACCGCGGGCGCGCCCGGCGGGGTCGTCGCGGGGCTGCCGACCGGAGTCGCGGCGCCAGCGGCCGGGGTGACGGAGGGGGCGTTGGCCAGCGCGGGGGCCACGGGCTGCGCGGCACCTGCCGGAGGCGTCGCGGCGTTCGGCGCAGGGGGAATCGCGAGAGGCTGCGAGGTCGCCCCCGTCGTCGTGGTGGGCGAACCCGTCGGCGGCGAGGTGGTGGGCGAACCCGTCGGCGGAGAGGCCGACGAGCCGGCGGGCGGCGGGGCGCTCGGCGTGGCGCCAGGGACGGGCAAGCCCATCGGCGTCGGCGCGCGCGGCGGGACCTTGCCGGTCGCCACGTGCGGCCGGATGTGCGGGCGATCGGCGAACCCGGGAGGCGGGCCGGTCGGCGCGACGCGCATCCCGGGCGGCGGACCCAGAGGCGCGATGCCGGGCGCCGCGTTGGGCAGAGGCTGCGACGGATCGGCCGGGGCCGCGGCGAGGCCGGGCTGCGTCACCGGGGCCGTGGGCAGGCCGGGGTTCGTCACCGGCGTCGCCGTGGGCCCCTCGGAGGCCTGCCCGGACGGAGGCGAGAGGAGGCTCGCTCGCGGCTCGGCCGGAGGCGCCACCGGACGCATCACGGCGGGAGGCGGCTTGGGCGGCGGCGGCTTCTGGGGAGCGATCGGCAGCGACAGCCCCTTGGCCTTGAAGAGCTCGCGCAGCTTGTTCTCGTCGTCGGGGTTGAGCCCCGCGAAGCGCACGGCCGCGCCGCCCTCTTGGACCTCCGCCACGAGGCCCCAGCTCAGGAACGGCGCCGGTCCGCCCTCGAGCACGAGCTTCACCGTGTCGCCCGGCTTGGCGGCCAGCGCACCCAGACGCACACCACCCGGCACGAGTTTCCCCTGCGCGAGCGGCGCAGGCTCCGCAGCACCCAGGGCCAGCGTGCCCGAGACCTCGGCGCCCTCTTCACCCGGCAGCGCGAGCAGGGCCGCGTCGATGACCTTCTGGACGAAGGCCTCCTTCGGCAGCGGCATGAAGAGGACATCGCTCGCGCCGTGCCGGAAGCAGTCGTCGCGCTGACCCGCGGTGTCCTTCTGCAGCACGGCGATGACGCGCGCGCCCCGGGCCCGCAGCGGCGCCGCGAGCTGCTCCAGCGCCTGCGGCAGCGTGCGCGCGGGGCTCCCGTAGAACAGCACCAGGACGTCCGTCGACTCCGACGCTTGGGCGACGGGCCCGAGATCGGCGTACGGCAGGCCGGTGACCTCGAACTTCCCGCCCTCGCGCAGGCCCGCTGAGAGGGCCGGGAGCATCTTGGGGTCTGCGACAACGAGAAGTCGAGACGCTGACACGGTCGGCACGGCCCCTTTCGCACACGAGCCTACAGCAACATCGAGACGGTTGAAAAGCAATCCAATCGAAAACATTCCGTGGCGGAAAATGCCCGGTTCCCGCGCGAGCGCCCACGAGTGTAGAAGCACGGCATGTCGAACTGGATGGTGTACGGCGCCAACGGCTACACCGGCGTCCTGATCGCGGAGCTGGCCAGGCAGCGCGGGATGAAGCCCGTCCTGGCCGGGCGCACGCTCTCGAAGGTGCAGCCGCTGGCGGAGCGCCTGGGGTTCGAGGCGCGCGCGTTTTCGCTGGAGGATCCGGCCGCGCTGGCGCAGGGACTCTCTGGCGTGAAGCTCGTCGCCCACTGCGCGGGGCCGTTCTCGGCGACGAGCAAGCCCATGCTCGATGCCTGCCTCGCGCAAGGCGTGCACTACCTCGACATCACGGGTGAAGTGGACGTCATCGGCGCCGTGCTCGCGCGCGCGGACGAGGTGAAGCAGAAGGGCATCGTGGCCATCCCGGCCGTGGGCTTTGACGTGGTGCCGACGGATTGTCTGGCCGCCGTGCTGGCCGAGGCGCTGCCGGGCGCGACCTCGCTCTCGCTCGCGTTCGCCACCAAGGGCAAGCCGAGCCAGGGCACGGCCAAGACGGCCATCGAGGGTCTGCCCAAGGGCGGCCTCGTGCGGCGCGGGGGCAAGCTCACGAAGGTCCCGGCGGGCTCGCCGGTGCGCAGGATCCCCTTTCATCACGCCACCTTGGACGCGATGGCCATCCCGTGGGGCGACCTCGCGTCGGCCGCGGTCTCGACCGGCATCGGCGACATCACCGTCTACATGGCGGCCAAGAAGAGCCTCATCCGCGGCGCCAGGCTGTCGAACTTCATCGGGCCGATCCTGGGCCTCGGGCCGGTGCAGCGCTTGTTGAAGAGCCGCATCGAGAAGGGTCCCGCGGGGCCATCGGCGGATGACCTCGCCAGGCAGAACGTCGAGCTGTGGGGCGAGGTGCGCGACGCCTCGGGCAAGACCGTCGAGGCCACGCTGACGGTGCCGGGCGGCTATGTGCTGACCGCCGAATCCACGGTGGAGGCGGCGCAGCGCGTGCTCCTGGGGAAGGTGCCGCCGGGCGCGTGGACGCCGTCGCTCGCGTTCGGGAAGCGCTACGTGACGGAGCTGTCCGGCACCACGCTGCGTCTG
>JAFEBC010000309.1 GCA_018266095.1 Deltaproteobacteria bacterium | reverse complement strand
GACCTGCTTTGGCGACTCGGGCGGCCCGCTCCTGCGCAAGAACAGCAGCGGCACGGTGGTGGTGTGGGGCACGGTCTCGGGCGGCATGCCGTCGGTGAACCTGGCTTGCGACTACGGCTCGTTCTACGCGGCCATCGGCTCGACCACGCGCACGATGATCACCAACGCGCTCAAGTACAAGGACCCGTGCAACACCAAGAAGCTCGGCTTGGTGGACGCCAAGGGCGTGTGCGACGGCGACGTGGCCCAGCGCTGCACCACGTTCTTCGAGGGCGACCGCAAGCTGAACACGATGGACTGCGGCGCGCTCGACCTGTCCTGCGTGAAGGACTCGGCCGGCGCCGTGACCTGCGGCGACAAGGACCTGACCCCGATCTCGGAGCCCGCCACGGGCGTGGCCCCGACGGTGTCGAACATCAAGCAGTCGGTGAACGAGGCGCGCACGCAGTCGCTGCGCAACCCGCTGCTCAAGAAGCTGATGAAGAAGTAGTCAGCCAGCTCGAAGCCTGAGCTCGACGGAGCCCTCGCGCACTCGCGGCGCGGGGGCTCTGTGCGTTTGGGGAGGCCGATCGCGGTGCAGGCAGAACTACGTGGTCGTCGCCAGGCCGGGCTGGGCGGATCTGCTACTCTCGGATGGTCCGGGGGAGTCGGAGTGGAGCCTCGATGTGCACGGTGCTCATCGCCTTTCGTGCCACGCCGGGCGCGTTGCTCGCGGTCTCGGCCAATCGGAACGAGTTCTTGGAGCGGGAGGCGCGCGGGCCTGAGCTCGAGCCCGGCTCGCCGCGCGTGTGGGCGCCGCGCGATCTCAAGGCCGGCGGGACGTGGCTGGGCATGAACGAGCGCGGGCTCTTCGTCTGCATCACCAACCGGCGGCACGCGACGGTGGACGCGGGGCGGCGGTCGCGCGGTGAGCTCGCGCACGAGGCGCTGCGGGCGGAGTCGGCGCTGGAGATGCAACGATCGCTCGCGGCGCTGCCGGGGGATCGCTACAACGGGTTCCACCGCACCTACGCCGACCGGCGCGCGGCGTTCGTGACCATCGGCGACGGCGAGCGCATCGACCAGCGCGAGCTGACCGAGGGGCTGCACCTCATCACCGAGCGGTCGTTCGGCGCGGGCGAGGGCGTGCGTGAGCGGGAGTGCAGGGCGGCCTTCGAGGCGCTCTTCGCGCGCGGGGTGGAGCCGACGCTCGACGACCTGCGGACGCCGCTGCAGGCGCACGGGCCCAAGGACGAGCCGCTGGAGAGCGCCTGCGTGCACGCGGAGATCTTCGGCTACGGGACGCGCTCGAGCCTCCAGCTCCTCCTGCCGCGCGAGGGGAAGGTCACGGGCCTGTGGACCGAGGGGCGGCCGTGCACGCAGCCGGCGCGCGAGGTGTCGGCGGAGCTGCAGCAGCTACTGGGCTAGGGCGCGCTGGCGAGCCGGGGCGGCGCCGCTGTGCGCGCTCGACGCGAGCGAGGAGTTGCCTGGCGCCGCGAACGACACGGCCACCTTCGCGTCGCGCACGTGCCGCTTGCCGGCGCGCACGTCGCTGACCAGCGCGGCGTCCATCGAGCGGACGCCGTCGTCGTCGAGGAGGATGCTCTCGCCCGGGTGCCAGGCGATGACGCGCTCGAGGTCCCCGCGCTTGCGGGCCGCGTCCATCAGGAGCTTGCGCGGCACGTCGAGGCTGCTGCCCGAGGCGTAGAAGGCCTCGAAGTGGATGGGCACCATCGCGCGCGCGCCCACGTCCTCGAAGATCTGCAGCGCGAGGTTGGGCCCGACGTGGCCCCAGCCGTCCTTGGCGCCCAGTGTGTCCTTGCGCGAAGGCGCGATGGGGATGAAGGCGACCTCGAGGCCGGGGAAGCGGCGGCCGATCTCCTTGAACATCACCGGGTCGTAGCCGGTGTCGCCGGCGAACCAGACGCGGTGGCCGGCGCCCTCGATGACGTAGCCGCAGTAGGCGTGGTTGTAGATGAAGTCGAACCCGTAGCGGCCGCCGGTGTGGCGCGCGGGGACGGCGGTGATGCGCAGGCCGGCGACCTCGACCGTCTGCCAGTCGGGGAGGACGCGCTTGTCGGGCTGGTCGATCTCGTCGAGGTAGGACGCCCCGTTGCCGGGCAGGATGACGGTGGGCCGCGGTCCGAGCGCGTGCAGCGTGGGCGCGTCGAAGTGGTCCATGTGCAGGTGCGAGAGCAGCACCACGTCGACGGGCGGCACCTCGGAGGGCTTGAGCGAGGCCGGCACCGAGCGCGGCATGAGCAGGATGTTGTTGCCGAGGTTCGGATCGGCCATCACCGTGGTGCGGCCGAAGCGCATGAGCACGGTGGCGTGGCCGACCCACACGGCAGAGAAGGGGGCCGCGTAGTCGTCGGGAGGCAGGCCGCTCACGGCGGGGGCGCGCGGCACGGTGAGGCAGGCGCTGGCGAGGGCGCAGGTGAGCACGGCCAGGGCGGCGAGGGGCGCTGACGGTTGGGTGTGCGGGCCGAAGGCCTTGAGGTCACTGCTGATTGTGCGGATCACGTGGCCTTCGAGCTCCTGGCGCCCGCGGGGGCGGCTGCGCTGCACTGCCCAGCAATCTATGTCAGCCGGGGCCGCACCGCCACGATGCAGTTCCGGCCTGAGAGGGGACCCGCGCCCCCCTGCCTCGGCCACGCGACGCGTCAGAAACAAGCTTCCCTGAGAGAGCGCTCTTTGTTACAACGCGCCGGTCCGAAGTCGCGTCCGCAAAAGGAGATCGTCGATGGCGTTCGTGGTGGCCGAGCCGTGCGTGAAGTGCAAGTACACCGACTGCGTGTCCGTGTGTCCGGTCGACTGCTTCTACGAGGGCGCGAACTTCCTCGTCATCCACCCGGACGAGTGCATCGACTGCGGCGCGTGTGAGCCGGTCTGCCCCACCAAGGCCATCTTCCCCGAGGACGATCTCCCGGCGAAGTGGAAGCCGTACACGGAGCTGAACCGCGACCTGTCGACCAAGTGGCCGGTCATCAACAAGCAGAAGGACCCGCTGCCCGAGGCCGAGGAGTTCAAGGAGAAGGAAGACAAGCGGGCGCTGCTGTCGATGGAGCCGTTCAAGCCGTAGTTGTTGCGCGGTGGACGAGCACCAAGCCCGGCTTCCCCCTACTGCGGCCCGCCGCTCGGGACCAGGAACGCTGGGTCCACGCCCAGATCACGAATCGCGAGATCCCACACCTTGTCGTGCGGGGTCTCGAAGACGCGCAGGCAGTTGGCCTGGCCGGTGAGCCAGCCGCCGAGCACGACCTCCTTCTCGAGCTGGCCGGGGCCCCAGCCGGCGTAGCCCAGGCAGAGGCGATAGGTCGCGGGATCGGCCGAGAGCAGCTCTTTCAAGCTGTCGGTCGAGACGGACAAGTAGATGCCGCGCGCGACCTCGACGCACTCCTCGAGGTCCTTGCGCTGGTGCAAGAGGAAGCCGCGCTCGGGCTGCACCGGGCCGCCGCGCCAGGCCTTGCCTGCGCCGCCGGGGACCTTCACGCCGTGCGCGCGGCCGACGTCGGTGAGCGAGACCTCGCTGGGGCGGTTGAAGACGATGCCCATCGCGCCCTCGTCTGAGTGTTCCAAGAGGAGCACCACCGAACGCGAGAAGTTCGGGTCGTCCATCTGCGGAACCGCGATGAGGAGGCCGGGGGCCAGCTCGCTCATGTGTAGAGCATGGTGTGTCCGCGGGCTTTGCGCAAGCAGAGCGCGCGGCCTGCGAGACTTATTCGGCGCTGACGGCCTGCAGCATCATCACGCTGCTCGTGCCGCGGACGTCAGGCGCGGGGACGATGATGGCGGTCACGGCGCGGCCGCCGTCCATCACCTGGCTGCGCAGGAGCGTGCGCTGCTCGGGCGACAGCGTGAGCTTGGAGAGGTCGACGCCGCTGACGTTGAAGCGGGCGCCGCTCTTCGTGTCCGTCGCCGTCAGGCTGGGGCAGGGCGCGCGGATGCAGCGGATGCCGTTGTCGGCGACGGTGTAGCGCGACGGGGTGCTGCTGGGCGCGGCCTGCGTGATCGGCGCGGGGGTCGAGCCGGGCGCAGGCGGGGGCTTGGGTGCGTCGATCGGCGCGGGAGGCCTGGTGTCCCCTGCGGACGCTGCGGGGGACTGGGACTGGCCGGCGGCAGGCGGCGTGGCGGCCGCGGCGGCTGGCGTGGAGGTCGCGGCGGCCGCGGTCCCCGAGGTGGCGCTCGAAGCGGCGGCGCCGTTGGTGTCGGAGTGCGCGCAGCCCGAGAGCGTGGCGCCCGCGAGCAGCCCGACGAACGCAAGCCTTGCCCGCGCCGCCGTCATTGCGTGACCAGCGTGCCGACCGCGAGCGTGATGTCGGCGCCAGCGCCGGAGCCGTCGAGCGCGTTGGCCTTGAGGACCGAGAGTGGAACGCTGACGCCGCCGGGCGCATTGCCGGTGGGCTTGAGGTCGAGCGCGACCGAGAGGATGGGCCCGGTGTAGCTCGCGGCCGCGTCCGCGGCCCCCTTCTGGAAGGCGCCGATGGCGAGCGCGTTGCCCTTGATGGCGGCCTTGAGGAGCGGCGTGCCGGTGCCGAGCGTGAGCAGGTGGTTCTTGACGAGCTCGGCGTCGCCCGAGTCGACCTTGACCCAGGTGACCTTGCCCTGGTCGGCGGAGAGCGTGAGGCCCAGGCCGCGGCCGCTCGTGCTGCTGGGCGCGACCAGATCGAGGATGAGGTGGGTGGAGGTGCTGCTCGCGTTCTTCACGAGGCGCCAGCCGGTGCCGGAGGGGTCGGTGTAGACGAAGCCCGTGGCGCTGATGACGGTGGCGGTGCCGCTGCCGTTGACGCTGGGGTCGGCGACGCTGGTGGCGATGATGGTGTCGGTGGCCGCGACGGTGGTGGGCGCCGTGTACACGCCGTCGCTGCTGATGGCGCCGTTGCTGCCCGCGCCGAGCGACCAGGTGACGGCGGTGTTGTTGGTGCCCGTGACGGTGGCCGTGAACGTCTGGGTGGCGCCGGCCGCGAGCGAGACGCTGCTGGGCGCGACGGTGACGTGCACGCCGTTGATGGTGGCGACCGCGGTGCCGCTGGCGCTCGGGTCCTCCACGCTGGTGGCGATGATGTTCACGTCCTGCGCCACGGTGCCCGCTGTGAAGAGGCCGTCCGAGGTGATGCTGCCGCCGGTGGCCGGATCGATGGACCAGGTCACCGAGGTGTCGGTGACGTTGGCCACGGTGGCGGTGAACTGCTGCGAGCCGCCCTGGTCGATGGCGACCGCGGTCGGCGACACGGTGACGGCGGGCGGCGGCGCGGTGGTGACGGTGATGGCCGCGGTGGCCTTGCGCGCGGGGTTGCGCGTGGAGGCGGCGGTGACCGTGAACGAGCCCGTGCTGGTGCCGGCGGTGAAGTTGCCGGTCGAGTCGATGGTGCCCCCGTCCGTCGTCCAGGTGACGCTCTTGTCGACGGCGCCGGTGACCGTGGCCGTGAAGGTGGCCGTGGCGCCGGGCGCGAGGCGCGCGTGGTCGGGGCTGAGCGTGATGGTGATCTGGTTCACGGTCACGGTCGCCGCCGCCGTCTTGCTCGTGTCCTCGGTGGACGCGGCGAGCACGGTGTACGAGCCCTGCGCGTAGGGCGCGGTGTAGTGGCCGCTCGAGTCGATGCTGCCGCCGGTGCTCGACACCGTGTACGTCACGTTGCCGCGCGAGGCGTGGCCGGTGAACGTCTGCGTGGCGCCCTGGTCGAGCGTGACCGCGCTCGGCGAGAGGGTGACGGTGATGGGCGTGGTGTTGCCCGTGTCGGTGGTCGCGTCCTTCTTGCAGCCGGCGACGCCGGCCAACAGAGCGAGGACGAGGATGCGCGTGGTGATGGTGTTCATGGCTTGGCTCGTCATTCTCTCTAGCGTCCGAAGCGGGTGAGGAAGAGGGCGATGTCGGAGTCGTCGATGGCGCCGTCGCCGTTGAAGTCGGTCTGGGCGTCGAAGGCCGCGTCGCCGGTGTGCGTCCCGAAGGACTTGGCGAAGCGCTCCATGTCGAGGCCGTCGACGTTGCTGTCGTTGTCGAAGTCGCACGTCCACACGCGCACGGTGGCGTTGCCGGTGAGCGAGGGCGCGACCGCCGGATGCGCGACGATGTGGTAGGTGCCGGTCGAGGTGCCGGCGGTGAAGACGCCGCCCGCGTCGATGATGCCCGCGCTCGCGCCCTCGGTGACGCTCCAGGACACGAGCGGGTTGGCCGTGTTGCCGAGCACCGCGTGGAAGGTCACCGCGTCGCCCGTGCCCACGTTGGTGGAGGCCGGGTCGATGGAGATGGTGACCGCGTCAGCGCCGAAGGACACCGGGGCCGAGTCGGCGTGGTTGCCGAAGACGTCGATGGCGCGGGCGACGAGCTGGTGCGTGCCCGGCGTCAGCGTGAGCAGCACCGGCTTGGAGTAGGGCGCGTCCGTGGCGCTGCCGGCGAAGGTGCCGTCGATGAAGAAGTCGACCTCGGCGACCGCGGTGTCGTCGTGCGCGTCGGCGTTCATCACGTACGTGCCGGTCACGCTGGCGGTGACCGTGGGCGCGTTGTGATCGGGCGGCGTGTTGTGCACCTCGAAGTTGACCGCGGGCGATGAGCCCACGTTGCTCGACGCGTCGGTGGCCTTGACCACCAGCGTATGCGCGCCGTTCGAGAGCCCGGTCGAGTCATAGGTGTAGTCCTCGAACGCGTCGGCGCCCTCTTCGTTCACCGCGTGCACCGAGGTGTTGTCGATGAAGAACTCGACCTTGGTGAGCTTGGAGTCGTCCACCGCGTGCGCGTGCAGCGCGAGGTTGCCGCTCGAGCCGTCGATGGAGGCCGTGACCACCGGCGCCGCGGTGTCGGCGTTGGTGGAGGTCACCCAGGTGAAGTCGTCCACGTAGAAGCGCACCGGGTCGACCGCGCTGGTCTGGGCCGCGTCGAACTGGAGGCAGATCTGCTGGCCCTTGTACGCGCCGAGGTCGAAGGTGCGCGTGGTCCAGGTGAAGTCGGTGTCGTCCGCCTGCGTCCAGGTGCGCAGCGTGGTCTTCACCGTGGCGCAGGTGCTGTCGCGCACGGAGAGGACGAGCGAGCCCGCCGGCGAGCCCTCGGGGATGACCGCGAACTGGAACGACATCAGCGCGCGGGTGGTGTTGGGCACGGTGAAGGCCTGCGTCAGCTTGGCGGTGCTGGTGCCGCAGCCGTTGAACACGGCCGCGCGGAAGCCGTCGTAGGCGATGCCGTCGATGAACTCGTTGCACCAGTCGTTGCCGTCGGAGGTCTTGGACTTGGTGAGCACCCACGGCGCCGCGGTCACGCCGGAGCCGGTCGCCTCGGTGGTGCCGCTGGTGAACTCGAAGCTCGGGTTGCCGAGCGGCGAGGGGGTCGTCTGGCTCTGGTCGATGAAGAACGACACCGGCGACGAGGTGGTGGCGGTGTTGGCCGAGTTGGTGGCCGTGGCGGTGAGGATGTGGTTGCCGTACGCGAGCGAGGCGCTGTTGTACGTCGTGTTCCACGGCTGCGTGGTGACCGTGGCCACCTTGTTGCCGTCGATGCTGAAGTCGACCTTGCTGGTGAGGTGGTCGTCCGTCACCAAGGCCGAGAGCGAGATGGTGCCCTTCACGCCGCTCTCGAAGGCCTGCACGGTGGGCGTGCCCTGAGGCGGGATGGTGTAGGCGCGGACGCTGAAGTCGTCCATGAACCAGTTCTGCGGATTGGCGCCCGTGTCCTTGGCCACGACGACGAGCTTCACGGTCTGTCCGGCGAACGCCGAGATGTCGTACTGGAAGGGCAGGTAGCCGCCGTAGGTCTGCGCGCCCGTGATGGTGGCGATGGTGGTGGTGCCCGCCGCCGTGCGGATGTTCACGGTGAGCGTGTCGCCGGGGTCGCCCGGGTCGGCCTCGGCGTCGAGCCAGAAGCGCAGGAACACGGGCGAGGCGCCGCTGGGGATGGTGAAGGTCTGCGAGAGCGTGTCGGTGGTGGTCTTGGTGGTGGAGCCGCCGTTGTCCCAGTCGCCGAGCCAGGCCATGCCGAGCCCCTGGTGCGTGGCGGGGCCGAAGAAGTCGTCGTAGTCGATGGGCGAGATGCCGCTCTTGTCGGTGGTGCTGGTGGTCCAGCCGAGCGTGCCGCTGGAGTTGACGTCCTCGAAGCCGCCGTTGACGAGCGG
>JAFEBC010000308.1 GCA_018266095.1 Deltaproteobacteria bacterium | reverse complement strand
TCAACGCCAACGCTCAACGCCAACGCTCAACGCCAACGCTCAACGCCAACGCTCAACGCCAACGCCAACGCCAACGCTCAACGCTCAACGCCAACGCCAACGCCAACGCCAACGCTCAACGCCCACGCCAACAGCGGAGGCTACGCCTTCTTCTTCACCTTCGGCGGAATCGGCGGCGCGGCCGGTAGGAACTGCCAGTCCTGGTGCTTGCCCGCGGCGTAGTTCAAGTTCCACTCGCTCTTGAACAGCGCCACGGGCTGCGCGTCGCGGTCTTCCACGCAGAGGCAGTCCGTCTCGGCCTCGAACGCGTTCGCATCGAAGCCCGCGCCCTTCACCCAGCGCGCCACCTGATACGGCAGGCGCTCGAGGATCACCTCGGCGCGGTACTCGTGCTGCAAGCGGTACTGCAGCACCTCGAGCTGCAGCGCGCCGACCGCGCCCAGCACGGGATCCTTGCCGCCGAAGCCGCGCTGCGAGAACACCTGGATGACGCCCTCTTCGCCGAGCTGCTGCAGGCCCGTCTCGAGCTGCTTGCGCTTCAAGGCGTCCTTGGCGCGCAGGCGCGCGAAGATCTCGGGCGAGAAGCGCGGCAGCTCCGCGAACTCCATCGAGGGCATGCCTGCTTCCACCAGCGTGTCGCCGATGCGCAAGGTGCCGGTGTCGAAGAGGCCGATCACGTCGCCGGGCCACGCCTCCTCGATCACCACGCGCTCCTGGCCGAAGAGCTGGTGCGGCATCGCCAGGCGGATCGGCTTGGGCTCGGTGTCGGTGCGGCACAGGCGCGCGTCCATACCGCGCGTGAAGTGTCCGCTGCACACGCGCAGGAACGCGAGGCGGTCGCGGTGCGCCGGGTCCATGTTCGCCTGGATCTTGAACACGAAGCCCGTGAACTTCGGCTGCGTGGGCTCGATCTTCTCCTCGGTGGAGAGCGTGCGCGGGCCTGGCGAGGGCGCGAGCTTCACGAAGGCGTCGAGGAACTCGTCGACGCCGACCTCGGTGTACGCGCTGCCAAAGAACGCCGGCGACAGCTCGCCCTTCAGGATGCGCGCGTGATCGTACGGATCGCCCGCCATCTCCAGGAGGCCGATCTCGTCGACGAGCCGCGCGTGGTGCTTCTCGCCCAGCGCCCGCGCGCGCAGGCCCGGCGAGCCCTTGGTGGGGGGCTTGTCGCCGCGGTTGAGCGCGTCGAAGTGATCCTTCGCGGCCTGCTCCACAGAGGCCTGTGTCTCCCCCGGCGCGAGCGAGAGCGGATCGGCCTTGCGCACGCCGTGCGGTCCGAGCTCGTCGAAGAGATCGACCACGCCGTTGAACTCGCTCGCCGAGCCGAGCGGCCAGGTGATCGGACAGGTGCGGATGCCGAGCACCTCCTCGACCTCGTGCAACAGCTCGAGCGGATCGCGGCCCGCGCGGTCCATCTTGTTGATGAAGGTGAAGATCGGGATCCCGCGGCGGCGGCACACCTGGAACAGCTTCTTCGTCTGCGCTTCGACGCCCTTGGCCGAGTCGATCAGCATCACGGCGGCGTCGGCCGCGGCCAGCGTGCGGTACGTGTCCTCGCTGAAGTCCTGGTGGCCCGGCGTGTCGAGCAGGTTGATGGCGTGCCCGCGGTGCGTGAACTGCAGCACCGAGCTCGTCACCGAGATGCCGCGCTGCTTCTCCAGCTCCATCCAGTCGGAGGTGGTCTTGCGCTGGGCCCCGCGCGCGTGCACGGCGCCGGCGAGGTGGATGGCGCCGCCGTGCAAGAGCAGCTTCTCCGTCAGCGTCGTCTTGCCCGCGTCGGGGTGCGAGATGATGGCGAACGTGCGCCGGCGCTCGGTCTCTGCGCGCAGGATGTCGGGATCGGCGACCATAGGGGCGCGCTCTCTATCTGCTTTCGCACGCCAAATCAAAGGTGTACACAGCGGCCATGGGCGCACAATGGAAGCACGCAGGCCGCATCGGCAACGCGCAGGCGCGCGGCAAGATCATGTCGAAGATCGCCAAGGACCTCATCGTCGCGGCGAAGTCGGGCGCGGACCCCACGCACAACTCCAAGCTGCGCATCGCCATCGAGGCGGCGCGCAAGGCTTCGATGACGCGCGACACGATGGAGCGCGCGATCAAGAAGGGCGCGGGTCTGCTCGACGAGAAGGTCGTGTACGAAACCGCCGTCTACGAGGGCTTCTGCCCGCACCAGGTGCCGGTCATCATCGAGTGCCTCACCGACAACAAGGTGCGCACCGCCGCCAACGTGCGCTCGCTCTTCCACAAGAAGGGCCAGCTCGGCGTGTCGGGCAGCGTCTCGTGGGACTTCAAGCACGAGGGCATGATCGAGGCCTCGCCGCCCGAGGGCGCGGGCGCGGATCCCGAGGCGGCCGCGATCGAGGCGGGCGCGCAGGATCTGGAGGCGGGCGAGGAGGGCCAGACGCGCTTCTTCACCGAGCCGTCGGATCTCGACGCTGTGTCCAAGGCGCTGACGGCGGCGAAGTGGTCGATCACCTCGGCCAAGCTGGGCTGGCGCGCGAAGAATCCGCTCACGCTCGACGAGGCGGCGCGCAAGGAGGTCGAGGACTTCCTGGCGACGATCGACGAGGACGACGACGTGCAGCACCTCTACGTCGGCCTCGCGTAGCTGCTGCCATCTTTTGTCAGCAGGCCTCGCGCACGTTCACTTCCCCATGCGCGTCATCGCCTGCTGATCGAGCGGCACCTGCATCGGCTGCCCGAGCTTGCCTGACTCCAGCAGGCCCTTGCCCGCGAAGCCCGGGTTGAGGAGCCCGTTGAGCTCCTTCTCCCGGTTCATGTCCGCCTTCTTCTTGCCGATGGCGAAGAGGATGAGCCCCGCGCGATACGGGCGCAGCATCTTGGCCGCGTTGTTCTGCTTCTCGGGTGTGTCCGCGTTCGCGCCCTCGCCGCTCTTCACTTGCGTGCCGTCGTCGGCCTTCGCCTTCACCTGCGGGATCGGCTGGTTCGGCTTGCTCGGATCGGGCTTGAAGTTCGGGTCGTCCATCATCGCTTCCGGCGTGAACCGCTTGATGCCGAGCTGGAATTGCCCCGGGTGCAGCTTCTTCTGCTCGAGCGCGAACTTGGTGATCGCCGTGTGCCACTCGAGCAGTCCGTCGGCGGTGTTGAGCGCCGGGATCTTCTCCGCCTTCGCGCCCTTCCACTGCGGCTTCATCACCATTCCCTGCGGATTCGCGCCGCCGGCCGCGTCGTACGCCATGGGCCGGATGATGATGTTCGGCGCGCTCTTGGCCAATTCGTAGAGGTGGATCTTGGGCGAGAGCAGGGCGCCGCCGCCCGAGTTCGGCACCGACTTGAGCCCGCCCTTGGTGATGGCGTCGTCGTCGCTCATCATGCCGCCGACGGTGACCGCGCAGATGCGGTTGTCCTTGCCCAGCTCAGTCGCGACCGCCTTGTAGAACTTGGTGTTCACCACGCGCAGCTTGGCCAGCTTGGCGTCGTCGACCACGCCCTTGCCCGAGAGCGGCCCGCCGAACAGCCCGCTCGATTCGATGTCGAACGAGAGGCCGTCGAAGCGGTTGGTCGCGTCTCCCGCCGTGTTGTCGATGAAGTTCACCAGCGCCTGCGCGAAGCGCGTGGTCTCTGCGTCGGCGTCCGAATCGCTCATCTTGGTCAGCGCGTCGAGCCACACATCGAAGCGCTTGATGCGCGAGGTGCCGCGATCCGTGAGGCCGAAGCCCGCGAGGCACTGGATGCCCTTCGCGTGACACGCCGCGATCGCCTGCGGCAGCATGGCGTGGCCCTGCGGGGTGTTGAGCACGCCCACGTCCCACGCGGGCTCGAACTTGTTCGGATCGTCTCCGTTCTGCACCGTCACCAAGAGCGACACGTCGTCGATGACGCCCGGCTCCCACGTCGCGCCGATGGTCTCCTCGATGCCCGCGTAGAGCGAGAGCCGCGCGCGGCCGAGGATGGTGCGCTCGATGGGCGTCTTGGTGCCGAGCTTGATCACGGACGGATCGCTCTGCACCCACACGATGGGCGCGATGTGCGGCCCTTTGTGGACTGCGTCGAAGGTGTACGTGACGTCCGGATGCGTGACGCCGATGACGCCGCTCACGCCCTTGGGCCGCTGCGCGTCGGTGTCGAAGATCGGGATCGTGTACGGCACCTTCGCGGCGTTGCCCACGGCCGGGAGCAGGTTGGGCGTGTAGTCGAGCACCACGTGGATCTCGTCCGAGCTCCACGGCTTGTTGCCCATCGTGCCCTTGCCCTCGTTCGCTGCGTCCTTGAGATCGTCGGGGCCCTCGGTGAGGATGACCGTCCAGCCGGTCCACTGGATCACGAGGGCCGTGTTCGGTCCGGTCTGTGAGCCGGATCCCGCCGAGCCGCCAGTCTGCGGCCCGCCGGCTGCTGGCGCCCCTTGTCGAACGGTGGGAGCGCCGCCGCCCGCCGAATCGCCGATGAGGTTCTCGCGCGTGGTGAGATGCGGCCCTGGCGACGGCGCGAGCGCGAGCTTGTCCTGCGCAGGCGCGGGCGTCGAAGGCAGCGCGGCCGGCCGCTTCGGGAGCTCGGCGGGCGGCTCACCCGTGGTGATGGTCACTGGGAACGTCACGTCACGGGCGTTGTCGCTGGTGACCACGCAGTGGTAGTCGCCCGCCGCCAGCGCCGTCAGCCGCGCCACGCCATCCGCGCTCGTCTTGGCCTGCGCCGACGCCGGCCCTGACAGCTCGACGATCGCGTTCTCGATCGGATTCCCGCCGGTGTCGATCACCGTGACGTCGAACCAGCCGAGATCCTGCGTGAGATCGATGACCTTGCCCGACTGCGCCTTCCACTGCGGATACTCGGGACAGTTGTTGCACGGCGTGCGCGGCGGCGGCGCGATGTCGCCCTCGAAGAAGAACACCTCCACGCGGCGGTTCCTCGGCTCGTCGACGTTGTCGCCCGTCGGCACCTCGGGGTGGCTCTCGCCGCAGCCGTGTGTCAGCAGCTTGGTGCCCGCCGGCAGCGTGGTGCCGTCGAGCGCCATGTAGTCCTTGATGAGCGCGTGCCGCGTGTCGCTGCCCGCCGCGCCGTCGGCCGCGAGCCCGTGGTCGCTCTGGAACTTCTTGATCGCCGCGCTGGTCGCGCCGAACGCCTGGCCGTTGATGGGGCCGACGTAGTAGGGCGGCTGACCCTCGGGCAGCACCGAGAGCATGTACTGATCCTCTCGCGTGCCCCACTTCTTGCTGTTCTTGGAGCCCGTGTAGTGCGCGTACCAGGCCTCCACGTCGTCGCTCATGAAGGCCGCGACCGACGCGGCGCGCTCGTCGGAGAGCTTCACGTTGTAGTCCGCGGACCCGACCGTGTCGGTGTGCCCGTTCACCAGCACGGACAGGCCAGGGTGTTGATCGTAGAGGTTCTTCAGCGCGCGGATCGACTTCATCGCTGACGGCAAGAGGAACGCGACGTCGGTGTCGAACAGCATCCCCGTCATCCGCGCCCGGAACACGCGCGGCGGCAGGTCGATCTCGATCGGCGTACCGATGCTGACAGGAATTGGCAGGAAGGCGTACTTCACGGAGGCCATGCAGATCCCTCGCTAGCTCTCGGGCTTCAGCTCCGGGAAGTCGAGCTGGCATTCGCCTTCAGTGGGCAGCCCGCCTTCGTGGATGGTGCCGTCGCTCTTGGTGTGCCCCGTGCGCTGCGTGCCGTCGGGAAGGGTCAGCGTGTACGCCACGCCCGCGGCGGGCTCACCCTTGGCGTTGCGCACGGTCACCTCGACCACGCCCTCGTGGCCCTCGTGCGCGCCGGTCCCCTCCTCGCCGGTGTTGCCCTCATCGCCGGGGATGTCTGCCTCTTGGCCCTCGCCCTCGTCGCCGCGATCGTCCGGAACATCGGGAGGCCCAGTCGGCCCATCGGCCGTGCCTCCGCCTGTCGCCGTCCCGCCGCCCTCATCACCCTCATCGCCTGTGGGATCGGGCTCGCCCGGCACGCCGCCCACGAGGAGGATGACCGGGTGCCCGGCCTTGAGCGTCACGCCCTCCTTCAGCTCGTCCTTGCTGACGTGGCGCTCTTCGGTCTTCGGTTCGCCCGGCTTCTGCGGCACGCGCACGCCTCCCCGAAACCGGACCAGGACCGCGTCCCGCGATTGATTTTACCACAAACGACTGATCGGCGCGGGCGGCGAGCCGTCAGGGCGCGGGGAAATCAGGGGAGTAGTACACCCCTGCCGTGCTGCCCGAGCGCACCACCGTGTAGTCGACCCCGGTCTCCAGCAGGGTGGGGCCGTACGGATCGACCTGACACGCGCCGTGCATGGACACGCCGCCGTACGGGCAGGCGCCGTTGACCTGCGGATAATAGAGCCCGGGCCAGCGCGGATCCGCGTCGACGTAGTAGCCCGCGCCCGGCGTGGGCAAGTCATTCGGCCCGTACGCCTTCACCTTGCACTGCGCGCCCACGCGCACTCCGCCATTGACGCAGTCGTGCTTCGCGGGCGCGCACGCGCTCGGGTAGACGCCGCTCGTCACCTGCGGCGCGTCCTGTCCGCTCGGGCACGCGAGCGCGAATCCAGCGGGCACCTTGCAGCCGACACCCTCCGCGAACGTGCCGCCGCACGGACAGAAGTCCTTCTGCTTCGTGCAGAGCGTGAGGTCCTTGATCCAGTCGATCGCGTGCGTC
>JAFEBC010000307.1 GCA_018266095.1 Deltaproteobacteria bacterium | reverse complement strand
CCGCACGCGATGGAGAAGTTCAGCGCTGCATCGCCGTCGTTGGTGATCCCGAACGTGGTGCCCGGCGTCGCATCTCCCGCGTGCACCGAGACCGCTCCCGCGCGCGTGGCCACCGCGAGGTGCCCCTCCGGCGACGGCGTCGGGATCCCCACGCAGACCTGGTCCGAGCACATCTGCCCGTTGTCGCAGTCGGCGTCGGTGTCGCAGAGGTGGTGGCAGGCCGTGGACGCCAGAGCGAGGAGGAGGGTCAGGAAGCGCGCGCGCATGCGCGTTCCCAAGAGCAAGCGCCGCGCCAGGTCCAACATGTTGAAATCACTGTGTTTATATGGCGCGAATCGGAGCGCCCAAGCTCCACTGGAGCGCGCATGTCGCACCGCCAAAGCGCCATGTTTCTGCTAGGTTGCGAGTCTCGAACCCGCGGGAGGCGAGACCCGAGATGAGCGCGATCGTCCCCTTCAAGGGCCTCCGCGAAGGTGTGGCCGCGGTGCGCACCCAACGCGGATTGCTCTTCCTCGACGCCTACCGCTGGCAGCTCTACCTCGTGCCGCACACGCAGCAGCCCCAGGAGGCGTTCAAGTTCCTCCTCACGCACGGCCTCGCCGCCAATTCGCCCGTCCCTCCCGAGCAGCCGCGCAAGACGCAGATGTTCTCGGTGCAGCGGGACGAGGCGCCCGCGCACAAGTTCATCTTCAGCGACCAGGCCCGCTTCCAGTGCAGCGGCTGCGGCACGAGCTGCCGTTCATTCCGCTTGGGGCCCCTCCTGCCCGCGGACGTCGACGGCCTGCTCTCGCTCGACTGGTCCGGCACCGAGCACGCGCAGCGGCAATTCTTTGTCGATCGCCGGGACACGCTGCTCGACGGCGAGGCCCTGCGCGACGGCCGCGAGGTGTTCCTGCGTCGAGCGAACGGCGGCTGCCAGTTCCTGCGCGAGGACAACCTGTGCGAGGTGCACGCCCGATTTGGTTACGAAAAGAAGCCGCACACTTGCCGCGCATTCCCTTTGCAACTGCGCTCGACCCCCAGCGGCGTGCACGCGAGCCTGCGCCTGAACGAGTGCTCGCGCGCCGAGGCCGCCGACAATGGGCCCTCGATCGCCGACGATGAGCCCGCGATTCGCGGCCTGTGGAACCAGGTCGACAAGGTGTCGATGCTGCCCGCGCTGGTGTGGCTGTCGAAGGGCAGGTTGGTGGGCTGGGAGGAGTACGAGGCGCTCGAGCGATCGCTGCTCGAATCGCCTCCCGCGGGCGGCGGCGTGGAGTTCCTGCTTCGGTGCTGCAAGGCGCTCTCGGCGCAGGTCACTCCGCCCGACCCCTGCGCGCCCGCAGCGCTGGCCGCGCTGTGCGAATGGCCGATCCCCTCGGGCCTTCCCGTCGCGCGCGCCGCGAGGCTCGATGCTGCAGGGCTGACACTCGAGGAGGGCATGGCGCGCCTGTCGCTCTTCAGCAAGGACGCGTTCGACTTTCCGGATGTGCTCACGGGCATCGCGCACCAGGCGATCGCCGCGCACCTCGCGCGAGGCCGCGCGCTGGATCAGGCGGGACGCGAGGGAGCGCCCGAGGCCACCGCGCGACACGTGAACGAGGCCGCCACGTTCCTCACGCGGATTTCGCTGCGCGAACACCTGGCCGCTAGCGGATTGGACGCGCTCGCGGTGGTGGCCGCGATGCGAGCCTTCCCCGAGCCGCTCGCCACGCCTTGACTCTCTCCCGCGCGGGCTACACCGCCGCGGGCCGAAGGACCGCACGAACGGGCTCCTTGAAGGTGGGGGCTGACGGCCGCCCTCTATGGATCTAGCTCTTGGGAATGTGATTCTCGAATGTTCCTGGGTCGCCTTGGTCGCCCCGCGAGGATTCGCCGCCGTTGCCTCCGACACAGTACGTTTCGCGATGGCCCGGCCCGCAGGCTTGATCGCAAATGTGCCGCCCCGATCCACCCGCACCCCCAAGCTGACCTCTCCCACCAGCAACCGTCACTCGAACGGCCCCGATCGAAGGCTCCTTTGTTCGGATGATGATGCTGGCGCCCGCTCCGCCCTTTGAAGCCTTGGGCGCGTCGTGGCCCCAATCGCTGTGGGCAGCAGTGTGGTTGCTGCAGCCAGCCTGCCACTCATTGAACTGTTGAGAACTTGCGGAGATCGCGTCGCTCCCACAGCTATCGCACGGGGCTCCGTTGGGTCCGGTGCCCTGAATGTCGTCTCCAGTGCCATCGATCACCGCATCCGTTCCGTCCGCGACGATCTGCTGCGCGGTGATCATCAGCTTCGCTCCGTGGATGACCCGAATGCTCCCCCCTGGTTTGAAAATGAGCTTCTTTGCCTCAATGGTCGTGGACCCGGTGCCGTCGAACGTCATCACGTGATCGACGACCTGGTCCTCAGGGCACCCTGGAAGGAGTGCAGCCAACATCAACAGAAGCAACGCAGGTCCACTGGATGGATTGCGCATTTGCAGCCTCCCCTTGTGGCGGAATTGACCTCGATTGCGCGACCCTCCGCCGCGCATGTTTTCCACTCGTGATTTCACATCAACCAAACAGGGTTCGCAATGCCTGACCAAGGTCCTGCTTGTGAACGCATGGGGCACAAATGGATGGACCAGTGCCGAATGTCAGACGATATCCGTCGCGGGCCAATCCCAGCCAAACGAGGCGTAGCTATTCAACGGTCTCTGCCTTCAACAACACCCGATCATACCGCCGCACAAACGGCCACCACAGCGCCGACGTGATCACCAGATTCACCATCTGCAACACCACCGCCCGCACATCCCCGCCCGTCGACAGAAACGCCCCCACCGGCGCCGGCAACGTCCACACCACCTCCGCGCTCGGCACGTTCACGAGGCCGCCCTTCATCGCCGCATACGCCAGCAGCACAGAGACGACCGGGCCGACGATGAACGGCACCGCCAACCTTCCATTCAGCACCACCGGCACGCCGAACAAGAGCGGCTCATTGATGTTGAACACCGCCGGCACGAACCCGGCGCGGCCCACGAGCTTGAGCTGCTTGCTCTTCGCAAACAGCAACTGAATCGCCAGCGCCAGCGTCCCTCCCGAGCCGCCCTGCCACACGAACCAGACGAAGAACTCCTGCGTCGCCAGGTTGTGCGCCGGGTGCCCCGAAGCCACCGCGGCCATGTTGTCCGCGAGCTGCGCGAGCCAGATGGGCTTCGCGGCCGACAATACACTGAATGGATGCACGCCAACCAGGTAGAGCGAGCTGTCGATGAGCACCACCAGCACCAGCGCCGGGAGCGACTCGCTGCCGCGCACCAGCGGAGCGAAGATCGCGCCGATCACATTCGCCAGATCGATGCCTGCGACGTGCACGACGGTCCACACGATCAGCACGCACGTCGTCGCCGGGAGCAGCGCCGCGAACGAGCGCACCACCGCGTCCGGCGCGCCGCCGCCGAGCTGGATGTTCCACTTGCGGCGCTCGAAGAAGGCGATCGTCTCCACCGCGAAGATGGCCGCCGCGAAGGCAGGAAAGAGGCCGCCCGCGCCGAGTTGCGGAATGGGCAGACCGAGGCCGCCAGCCGCCAGCGGGGAAGGGTGCTGCAGGAGCATGAACACGCTCAAGGCCGTCGTCACCGAGGCCGCGGGATCCGCTGCGCGCCGCTTGGCCAAGGCCAGCGCCGTCGCCGCGCAGGCATAGATCGACACGAGGCCAGCGCAGGCCCGCGTGCCCATCCGCAGCGCGTCCACATTGGGCAGAAAGCGCGCGAGCCCGGGCCACGGCGGCGCGGCGAGGAGCAGGAAGACGCTCCCCAATAGGATCAGCGGCAGCGAACCCACCACGCCGTCGCGGATGGAGCCCAGGTGCGGCTGCTTGGACAGCGCCTCGCCCGCGCGCACGAGGCGGCCACGCAGCGAGCGCGGATCGGCTTCCGGAAGCGACACGCGCGCATCTTCGAGTCGCGGCGCATCGCGAGCAACTTTCGCGGCGCGCTTCGCGTTGACACCCGATCCCTTTGGCGCTACGTCACGCCCTCCATATGACCACTGTCGTGATGCCGCAGCTCGGGGAGTCTGTCGTCGAGGGAACGGTCGTTCGCTGGCTCGTGAAGCCGGGCCAGAAGGTCGCCCGCGACGAGTCGTTGCTCGAGGTCGCGACCGACAAGGCGAACAGCGAGATCCCGGCGCCGAACGCGGGCGTGGTCACGCAGCTGCTCGCCGCCGAGGGCGCGGTCGTCCCCGTGGGTGGTGCGCTGTGTACGCTCGATGAGTCGGGCGCGGGTGCGTCGGCTCCGGCTGCACCGGCGCCGAAGGCTGCAGCGGCCCCTTCGGCTCCTGTCGCCGCGGCTCCCATCGCTGCAGCGCCTGTCGCTCCGGCCGCGCTCGCGGCTGCGCAGGGTGACTTCGACGCCAGCCCCGTCGCGCGCAATGTCGCGCAGGAGCACGGCGTCGATCTG
>JAFEBC010000306.1 GCA_018266095.1 Deltaproteobacteria bacterium | reverse complement strand
TGCGTCGCGATGGTGATGTTCGGTGATTCGCCGCGCGTCGCCACGGTGTGCGCGGTTGGGTCGCCCTCGCTGGTGGCGATCGGGCGAGATGGGCTCTTGGCGCTGATGAAGCGCAACGCGGAGCTGGCGAACAAGCTCTTGTGGAGCTTCTGCGGCATCCTCACCACGCGCCTGCGCAACACCATCGACTCGCTGGCGGCGAGCAAGAGCGAGAACGACGCGCTCCGCAAGTAGCTTTCGGTGGCCAGACCCTCCGCGGCCGTCTCCGACGCCTGCTGCGGGTACGATCGCGGCGCCGAATGCGGCGTCAAGCGATTAGTCCGGAGCGCGCAGGCGCCGCTCGAGTTGCTTCTTGAGCAGCGAGAGGAACCCGCGTCCGCTGCGCACGAACACGAGCGCGAGCTGCAGGCGGCCAGGCTTCTTCTGGAGCAATTCATCCTTGAGATAGCGCTCGCGTGACAGCGCGCGCTGGCGCTTCCCCGAGCCGGTCTTCGGGATCGTCCCCGGCGGGATCAGCACCACTTCGTCGATGCGCACGCCGCAGTCCGCGAGCACCGCGTCGCTCACCGCCGCCACCAGCTTGGTGCGCTCGGCTTCGTCCTCGAGCTTGGTCTCGCAGAGCGTGACCACCAGATCGCTCGCCTTGTCCTCGTCGTAGACCGCGAACGCCACCGCGCCGCCGGGGCGCACGCCGGGCACATGCTCGATCACGCGCTCGAGATCCTCGGCGTAGTAGTTCTTGCCGCGCAGGATGATGATGTCCTTGGCGCGGCCGGTGATGTAGAGGCCGCCCGTCTCGTCGCGGAAGCCGAGGTCGCCGGTCCACAGCCAGCCGTCGCGCAGCACGCCGCGCGTAGCCTTCGCGTCCTCGAAGTAGCCCTGCATCACCGAGGGGCCGCGCACGATCAGGTGGCCCACCTCACCGCGCTGCACCGCGTTCCCCTCTGCGTCCACGATGCCCACATCGTGGCCTGGCACGGGATGTCCGCACTGCACCAGCGTCATCGTGCCCTCGCCGTCGGGACGCGTGGGCTTCTTCACGAAGCCCTCGGCCAGCGCCTGGCGGTCGACCTGCATGGTGCGCAGCGGATCGCCCGGATGCGGGAACGTCACCGCCACCGTCGACTCCGCGAGCCCGTACACGGGGAACATCGTCTCTGCGCGAAACCCGTTCGGCGCGAAGGCCTGCGTGAACTCCAGCACCGTCTTGTGGTTCACCGGCTCGGCGCCGTTGAGCGCACATCTCCACGACGAGAGATCGAGGCCCACCCGATCGCGCGGCCGCACGCGCTTGATGCAGAGCGCGAAGGCGAAGTTCGGCGCGGCCGTGAGCGTGCCCTTGTGCTTGTGGATGGCCCACAGCCAGCGGCCCGGCGCGAGCAAGAACGCGTTGGGCGAGAGCAGCACCAGGGGCAGCCGCCAATAGAACGCGAACAGCATGCCACCGATGAGCCCCATGTCGTGGTACAGCGGCAGCCACGAGACCACGCGATCGTTGCGGTTGACGCGCGTGGCGAGCCCGGCTGCGTGGATGTTGGCGACCAGGTTGTGGTGCGAGAGCAAGACCCCCTTGGGATTGCCCGTCGAGCCGCTGGTGTACTGGATGAACGCGGAGTCGCTCGCGGTCGCGCGCGCCTTGGGCGCGGAGGTCGCGCGGTGCTCGAGCAGCTTCTCCACGGCGACGATGTCGTGCAGCGTGTCCACCTTGCGCGCGAGCGAGCCCATCAGCGGCAAGAGCAGGCGATTGGTGAGGCACACCGTCGCGCGCGAGTGGTTGCCGATGTGCGTGATGCGATCGAGCGCCACCTCGGCCTTCTCGAGCAGCGCCGGCGGATAAGACGGCACCGGGATCGCGCCGAGCCGCGGCACGGCAAAGAACGCGAGGATGAACTCGAACGAGGTGGGCAGCACGATCAGCACGCGGTCGCCGCGCTTGATCTTCATCTCGTCGAGCGCGGACGAGAGCAGCTTCGACTGCTCGTAGAGCTTCTTGTAGGTGCGGAACTCCTCGGGCTCGTCCTCGTCGTCGCGCAGCAGCGTGACGCCGATCTTGTCCTCGAGCTTGGCGGCGGTGGCGAAGGCGTGCAGCACCGTCGAGTGGTGGACGTTGAGCTCGTCCGCGCCGCGCGGCACCTGCACGCGCCACGAGCCGGTGCGGAAGTCGGTGCGCTCGACGTCGGGGAAGCTGGAGCGGAAGACGCGTGAGACCTCGTCTTGCATCAGCGCTCCTCCTGTCCGCAGAGGCGGTCGAGCGCCTGGCACAACTCCGCGCGCACGGAGGCCGGCGCGATCACGCGATCGACGTAGCCCGTGGCAGCCGCGGCCCACGCGCTGTCGTGCGCTTCGAGCCACTGATCCTTGCGCGCCGCGCGTGCGGCCTTCTCTGCCTCCGAAGCGTCCGGATTCTCGGGCCCGAGCACGACCTCGATCGTCGCGTCCGCGCCCATCGGGGCCACGCGCGCCGTGGGCAAGGCCAGCCGCAGATCGGCCGCGAAGGAGAGCACGCTCGCGCCGCCGAAGCTCTTGCGCACGACGAGACACACCAGCGGCACGCGCGCGTCGGCCTCGCCGTAGGCCGTGAGCAGCGTGGCGCCGTGCGGGATGATGCCGCCCTTCTCCTGCACGCTGCCGGGGAGGTAGCCGGGCACGTCCACGAGCGTCAGGATCGGCAGTTGATTGCGCGCCGCCCAGGTCACGAACGCGGCGCCCTTGCGGCTCGCGGCGATGTCGAGGCAGCCCGCGATCACCATCGGGTTCGACGCCACGATGGCGACCGCGCGCCCGTTCATGCGCGCGAGCGCCGTGAGCAGATTCCCCGCGAACTTCGGCGACAGCTCGAGCAGCGAGCCCGCGTCGGTCACGGCCGCGAGCAGCTTGCGCATGTCGTAGCCGCGGCGCGCCGCGGTGGGCACGATCGTCTCCACCTCGGGCACCGGCCGCGTGGCCGCATCACCGCTCGGCACGCGCGCACGGCGGAACGAGAGCATGCGCTTGAGCCAGGCGATCCCTGCGCGCTCATCGGCGCAGAGCTCGGCGCACGCGCCCGTGTCCTTCGCGTGCATCGCCGCGCCGCCGAGGTCCTCCAGCGACACGTCCTCTCCGGTGACCACCTTGGTCACCTTGGGCCCGGTGATGAACATGTAGCTCTGGCCCTGCACCATCGCGACCTGATCGGTGAGCGCCGCCGTGTACGCCGCCGCGCCGACGCAGAGCCCGCACACGAGCGTCAACTGCGGCACCTTCCCCTGCAGCTTGATGGTGCGCCGCAGGATCTCGCCGTACGCGTCGATCGCGTCCGTGCCTTCTTCCACGCGGACGCCATCGCAGTCGCTGAGCGCGATCACCGGCAGCGAGCGCTCCAGCGCGAGGTCGAGCAAGCGGCACAGCTTCTTCGCGCCCTCGATGCCCAGCGCGCCGCGCAGCACGGTCGGATCGTGCGCGTACACGACCACGCCCTGCCCCTCGACCTCCGCGAGCCCGCACACGAGCCCGTCGCCAGGATGCAGATTGGCCGCGAGCGCGTCGCTGTCCTGCGCGTGCCGGTGCAGCACGTGCTTGCCGAACTCGGTGAACGTGCCCGCGTCGCAGAGGGCGTCGATGCGCTCGCGCGCAGTGAGCCGGCCCAACCGCTGGTGGCGCTGCTGCCGCGCGCGGCCGCCACCCTCCTCGGCGCGCGCGTCCTTCGCCTGCGTCTCCAGGGTGAGCGCAGGCCAGTCCTTCGCTTGCGGGGGCCCGCCCGGCTCGCTCATGCCGCCGGTGCTGCCTGCGCCGCCTTGGTGCGCACGATGTAGTCGGCCACCTTCTGCACCGAGTGCAGATCCTTGAAGTTCTCGATCGTCGCCTTGATCCCGAACGACTTGCCGACCAGGTAGATCAGGTCGACGGCGTCGAGCGAATCCATCCCCAGCGTGCCGCGGAACGTGGCCTCCGGCGTGACCTTCTCGCGCGGGACCTTGAAGTCCTCGGCCAGGATGTCCTTGAGCCGATTCATCACCTCATCGTGAGTCATGCGCGCTCCGAGTAGTATGGCCTCATGGCCATTGGGCTCGTCGTCTATGACGTACTCTACCTGACGTTGGCCCTCTGCCTGTACGGGGCCGCATTTTCCGCGGCGCGGCAGGTGTTTCTCCGGGTGGCCGGATGGCCTTCGGTGCTGGCGTTCGGCGCTGCCGCGGTCACGTTCCTGGTCGCGCTGATCGCCTGCGCCGCCGTGTGCACTGCGCTCTGCCCCAAGCTCACGCCGGGCCGGCACAAGATGATGCAGGGCGCGCCGTTCTTCGGCTGGATCCTGCGCTCCATGATCCGCCGCATCCTCTTCGTGCCCGGGATCAAGTGGTTCCTCTTCTCCTCGAACGTCCTGCGCTTCCTCACGCTGCGCGCGCTCGGCGCCGACGTGGCCTTCACCAGCAACGTGAGCGCGGACGCGGACCTGCTCGATCCGTCGCTGCTCACGGTCGGCCCCGGCGCGGTCATCGGCGCGCGCTGCCTCGTCACCGGGCACTTCGTCGAGGGAGGCAAGCTCTTGCTCGACCGGGTCGAGGTCGGGCCAGGCGCGGTGCTCGCGGGCGAAGTGGCCGTGCTCCCCGGCGCGAAGATCGGCGCGCGCGCGTTCGTGAAGGGACGCGTGGCCGTCTCGCTCGGCGCGCAGATCGGCGAGGAGGCGCGCATCGGCGCAGGGGTGGGCCTCGACGCTGGCGCGAAGGTCGGCCGCCGCGCCCGCATCGGCAACGGCGTGATGGTCACCGCGCGCTCGCAGGTGCCCGACGGCGCGCGGCTCAAGCCGTTCACCATCTTCGGTCAGCGCGTGGCCGACTCCGCCAGCGACGAATCGACCGACAAGAGCGCCGCGCCCGCGGTGTAGCCGGCGCCAGCCGCGACGATGAGCGCCTTGTGTCCCGCGCGGATCCGCTGCGTGCGCAGCGCCTGATCGAGCGCGATGGCCACCGTCGCGCCGCTCACGTTGCCGATGGTCTCCACGTTGATGAACAACTTCTCCGCGGGCACGCGCAGGACGCGCGCGAGGCGATCGAGGATGCGCTTGTTGGGCTGATGCGGGACGATGAGATCGATGTCGGCGAAGGTGAGCCCCGTCGCCGCGAGCAGGCTCTCGGCCACCGTGG
>JAFEBC010000305.1 GCA_018266095.1 Deltaproteobacteria bacterium | reverse complement strand
GGGTTCTAGCACCTCGGACGCAGGGACAGGTGGCCGCGCTTCCTCAAGTTCCGAGCGGATCGCGCCGAAGAGTGGGACATGCTCGCCCTCCTGCGCAGGCTCATGCGCCGTACCCCTCGACGCGCCGTGCGTGGCAACGCGCCCGTCGCGCCGCCGGCGCAAGTGTCTACGCGGGACGAGCAACCTCCTTCGAGCGCGCCCGCAGCGGACGCCCCTCCCGTGGACACGCATCCGCAGGCCGGGCACCCGTTCTACCGCTTCGCCGTCGCGCTCAACGTGCCCGTGCCCGAGCCGCTGCCCATCCCGTCCGACGAGGACGAGCTGGCCGACCTGGCGCTCTCGGAGCAGGTCCTGGCGCACGCGCGCAAGAGCAAGCTCGGGCCCGCGAGCTCGCCCGCGCTGTCCCTGCGCATCCTCCAGCTCGTGGCCGACCCGAGCGCGGACGCGGCCGCCTTGTCGCAGGTGATCACCGCGGATCCGGCGCTGGCCGCGGGCCTGCTCAACGTGGCCAACTCCGTCGCCAATCGCGGCACCGTGGAGATCGAGACCGTGCGCGACGCCGTGGCGCGGCTGGGCCTCGCCGAGGTGGGCCGCGTGGCGGGCGCGCTGTCGGCCAAGAGCCTCTTCAACCCCAAGCTCAAGAGCGAGCGCCACGCGTTCGCCGACGGCTTTCACGCCCTGTACCTGCGCGCCATCACCATCGCCACCGCGGCGGGCAACTTCGCCATGCGCGTGCCCGGCGCCCGGCCCGATCGCGCGTACCTGGGCGGCATGTTGCACGACGTCGGCCGCTCGGTGGCCCTGCGCGCGGTGTCCATGCTGGCGCTCGACGGTCAGCTCGCCATCGCGCCCGACGACCCGCGGCTCGCGCGCGTGATCGATCGCGTCCACGTGCCGCTCGGCGGCGAGGTGCACCAGGAGTGGCAGCTCCCGCAGTACCTGACCGACCTGGCCGCGCTGCACCACGAGCGCACCGTGCCGGAGGGGCCCGAGTTCGTCGACCTGCACGTGGTGCGCCTGGTGGCCGCGGTGCACGACCTGCGCAACGACCTCTCGGTGGCCGTGCGCGCCGCTGACGAGGTGCTCCAGAGCGCGACCGCGCTGCACCTGCGCGAGAGCGAGGTCCGCAGCATCGGCGGCGAGCTCAAGCTGGCCGAGGAGCACGCGCAGAAGCTCGCGGGCGCCGCGAAGTAGTCCAGCGCATCCGGCGACCTGCGAGCGCGCCTGATCGCGGCGCTTCCCTGCCCGCGCCTGGGGTGCTATCCGATCGGCCCCATGGACGTCGTCCTCATCGACCTCGCGACCGATCCGCTGACCAAGCTCTACGGTGCCTACCGCACCTGCTACACCCCCAAGACGCCGCGCGAGGTCTGGGACGACATCGCCGCCGGCATCGTGCCGCAGGACAAGATCGCGAGCTTCGTCGAGGAGCGGCTCAAGACCGGCCACGTCTCGCCGCTCGAGCAGGTCGTGTTCTGGTTCGGCATCTCCGGCGTGTCGCGCTCGCTGTCGCACCAGTTCGTGCGGCACAGGATCGGCATCTCCTTCGAGCAGCAGTCGCAGCGCTACGTGCGCTTCACCGGCAAGAACGAGGAGCGCCTCGAGTACGTGATGCCGGAGTCGTGGGAGGAGGCCGGCAAGAAGGCCGAGTTCGAGCAGCTCATGACCGAGATCACCCGCGTGTACCGCGAGGCGGTGGCGGCCGGGATCCCCGCCGAGGACGCGCGCTTCGTGCTCCCGAACGCGGCGCCGACGAACTTCCAGATCATGGTGAACTTCGCCGAGCTCTTGCACATCGGCGACCTGCGCCTGTGCACGCGCGCGCAGTGGGAGATCCGCCACATGGTCTCCAAGATGCGCAGCGAGATCATGAAGAGGGTGCCCGAGCTGGGCCGCTATCTGCAGCCGAAGTGCGGCGAGAAGCGCATGGGCTACTGCGACGAGGACGAGAAGGCGTACCGCGCGTGTCCGCTGTCGGCGGTGCGGCCGCACAAGCTGGTGGTCATCGAGACCTTCAAGCGGCACCGCGCCGAGTCGGGGGCGCCGATGCGCGACCTGACGCCGGACGACTTCGCGGCGGCCGAGGCGTTCCGCGAGACGGGCGCGCCCAAGGCGTAGCGTGCGCCGGGCCTTCGACCTCCACCCGGCCTGCGGCAGCGAGCGCGTGCGATGAGGGCCGGGCGGCTGCTGGCGATGGCCTTCGGGCGGCCGCTCGCGTGCGCGCTGGTGTTGCACCTGCTCGTGCGCGCGCAGGGCTTCGTGTGGGGCCCGCTGAACCTGGACGAGTGCGACTTCCTGGCGCTGGCGCGCGACTGGGCCACGGGCGGGCTGCCGTACGTGAGCTTCTTCGAGAAGAAGCCGCTCTTGTCGTACGTGTTCTACCTGCCGGGCGCGCCGGTGTTCGCGATGTGGCCGGTGCAGGTCCTGGGCCTCGCGTGGGCGCTCCTGACCTGCTGGGCCTGCGGGCGCGCAGCGAGGGCCTGGACGGGCCGTGACGACGCGGGCCAGGCGGCGGTGCTCCTGTGCGCGCTGGCGCAGTGCGCGGCGATCCCGGCCATCAACACCGAGACGATGCTCAACCTGCCGGTGGCGCTGGCGCTGTGGATGTTCGCGTGCGCGGTGCGGCGGCCGTCGCTGGCGTGGGATGTGGCGCTGGGCGCGTGCGTGGCCATCGCGTCCTTGTTCCGGCACCAGGCGGGCATCGTGCTGGCGGCCGTGGGTCTCGCGATCGTGGTGGGCGCCGCGCGAGCGCTCTGGCCTGTGCAGGCTCCGGCTCGGGAGGGGCCGCGCAGCGCGCCGCGGGTGCTCGGGGGAGTGTTCCTGCGCGCCGTGGCGCTCGCGCTGGGCTTCGCGCTGCCGTGGGCCGCGTGCGTGCTCGTGTACGCGCGCCTCGGCCACCTCGCGGACTTCACCGAGTGGAACCTGACGCGCAACTTCGCCTACGCGGGGCAGTCGGACCTGTGGGGCGCGCTGTGGCGCTTCCCGGGCGGGCGCATCCTGGGCGTGCTCCTGGTCGCGCCCGTGGCATGGGCGGCGGCGATCGGGGAGACGCGGCAGGCGCTGCGCGAGCGCGGCGCCGATGCGACGCGGACGTTCCTGGTGCTCCTGTTGTGGCTGACGTTCGTGCCGGTGAGCCTGGGCGGGCGGTTCTATGACCACTACTTCCTGCAGTTCATCCCGGTGGTGTGCGTGCTGGGCGCGGGGAGGGTCTCGGAGTGGTTGCGCGCGCTGATGGGGACGCTGACGCAAACGCCAACGCAAACGCCAACGCAAACGCCAACGCCAACGCCTAAGCCAACGCCAACGCCTGCGCAAACGCCAACGCCTGCGCAAACGCCAACGCCCACTCGCAACGCCCTCCTCCTCTCCTCCCTGTGCCTCCCGCTCGCCTTCTGGCTCACCACCGGCCTCTCCCGCGGCCTCACCCACGGCTACCCCGAGCAAGACCCGCGCGTCGCCGCCTTCGCCGAGTGGATGCGCGCGCACTCGCAGCCCGCCGACCGCGTGTTCGTCTGGGGGCACAACAGCCCGCTCTATTCGGCCTCGCAGCGGCTCTTTGGCGCGCGCGCGTACGTGGCCTCGCTGCTCGTGGGCGACTTCGATCCGGGCCAGGTGCGGCCGGGGTTCAAGCCCAAGGTCAGCGAGCGCGATCTGCGGCTGGCGCTGGAGGATCTCGACACCCGGCGGCCGCGGTTCATCGTGGACACCGCGCCGGCCAACCTGCACGACTGGGGCCTCGTGCCGCTCTCGCTCGCGCCCGAGTTGGAGCAGGAGATCCGCGAGCACTACGTCGAGGCCGCGAGGCCGGGCGGCCTCGTGGTGTACGAGCGCAAGTAGCCTCGAATCAGGCGCGCTGACAGCCCGCGCCGCTCGTGTGCGGACCCCAGTGTCAGGGGGCTGTGGTACACGCCCTCCATGCGCTGGGTCCCGGGCGAGGCCACATCTCCTGAAGCAGAATCCTCGGCGGGCGCGCTGGCCCTGCAGCTCGGCCTGCGCGCGGCGGTGGGGCGGGCCCTGTGGGCGCGCAAGATCCGCGATGTGGAGACGGCGCGGCGCTTCTTGGACCCGCAGCTCGGGCACCTGCCGGACCCGTTCGGGCTCAAGGGCATCGAGGCGGCGGTCGGGCGCATCCAGCGGGCGCTGGAGCAGCGCGAGGCCATCACCATCTACGGCGACTACGACGTCGACGGCGTGACCTCGACCACGCTGCTCGTGTCCACGCTGCGGCGGCTCGCGGCCTGCGCGCCCGGGGTGGACGAGCGCGTGTCGAAGGAGGCCCTCTTGATGCCGTCGGGCCTTGCTCACACCCAGCTCACGACGCAGGCGCAGGGCAGGGCGCAGCCGGCCCGCATCGACTTCTACGTGCCGCACCGGCTGGTCGAGGGCTACGGGCTGAACCTGGAGGCGATGCAGAAGCTGGCCGCGCGCGGGACGCGCCTGGTGGTGAGCGCGGATTGTGGCGTGACGGCGGTGGCCGAGATCGACGGCGCGGCGCGGCTGGGGCTGGACGTGGTGGTCATCGATCACCACACGGCGGCGCAGCGCAGCGAGGACCTGCCGCGCGCGGTGGCCATCCTCAATCCGCACCAGCCAGGCTGCGAATTTCCGGGGCGCGAGCTGGCGGCCGTGGGCGTGGCGTTCCACTTGCTGCTGGCCCTGCGCAAGCGGCTGCGCGAGTCGGGCTGGTTCGCCAACCGGCAGGAGCCCAACCTGCGCGAGGCGCTCGATCTGGTGGCGCTCGGGACCATCGCGGACGTCGTGCCGCTCACCGGGCCGAACCGCGTGCTGGTGCGGCATGGCTTGAAGGAGTTGGAGCGCGCGGCGCGGCCCGGGGTGCTCGCGCTCAAGAGCGTGGCGCAGCTCGCGGGCGCGGTCACGGCGGGCGATGTCGGGTTCAAGCTGGGGCCGCGCATCAACGCGGCGGGGCGCCTGGACGATGCGTCGGTGGGCGTGCGGCTCTTGCTCTCAGACGACCTCCTGGAGGCGCGCAAGCTGGCCGAGGCGCTCGATCGCGCCAACACCGAGCGGCAGGACCTGCAGCAGCGCATCTCCGCCGAGGCCATCGCGCGGGCCGAGAAGCTGGGCAGCGTCGAGGAGCACCGCTCAGTGGTGGTGAGCTCGCCCGGGTGGCACGTGGGCGTGGTTGGTATCGTGGCCAGCCGGCTGGTCGAGCGGTTCCACCGGCCCGCGCTGGTGCTGGTCGAGGAGGACGGGCTCGCCAAGGGCTCGGGGCGCTCGGTCGAGGGCTTTCATCTCTATGACGCGCTGGCGGCGTGCTCGGCGGACCTCACGCGCTTCGGCGGGCACAAGCACGCGGCCGGGCTGACGTTGGCGCTCGATCGGCTGCCGGCGTTCATGGAGGCCTTCGAGGCGCAGGCGCGGGCGCAGCTCACGCCTGCGCAGCTCGAGCCCAAGGTGCGGGTGGACGCGCGGCTGTCGATCGACGAGCTCGACCTGGAGCTGGCGCTGGAGCTCCAGCGGCTGGCGCCCTTCGGGGCGGGGAATCCGGAGCCGGTGTTCTCGTGCGACGCGCTGACCGCGCAAGACGTGCGCATCCTGCCCGACAAGCGCGGGCTCGGGCCGGGGCACTTGAAGCTCAAGGTCGAGGGTGCGTCGGGGCATCGCGTGGACGCGATCGGGTTCTCGATGGGGCAGAGCGTGATCGCGCCGGGCGCGCGGCTGGGGGCGGCGTTCCAGCTCGGCGTCGATGTGTGGAGCGGCATCGAGAAGGTGCAGCTCAAGCTCAAGGACGTCCGCGCGTAGGCTAGCCGCCGGAGAGCAGGCGGCCGAACTCCGCGGTCAGGTCGGGGCGCGAGCCGATGAGCTGGCCCCACTTCGCCGCCACGCCGCCGTAGTCCATCATGGTCATGCCGCGGCGGGAGAGGGCGCCCATCATGTCCCCGCGCTGCACCTCCTTCATGAAGGCCACGTAGTCGCCGAGCGTGGGCAGCTTGGTGCCCGGCATGAGCACCTGGCTCGCGATCCCGCCGCCGCCTGCTCCCGCGCCGCCCCCTGGTACAGCGCCGCCACCCGAGGCAGCGCCTCCGCCCGGAGCCTGCCCGCGCCTCGCCTCGGGCTTCGGCGGGTCGCCCGGCTTGATCACCTCGGCCTCCATCAGGCCGCGGCCCACGAACCTGTCCACCATGCCCTGGCAGCTCGCGCACAGACGCACGCTCTGATCGCCGAAGAAGCGGTCCGCGCCGGTCGCGGTGTCGATGCCGCCCGCGTTGATGCCGTGCAGCGCCTCTCCCAGCTCGTCGTCGGAGAGCTCCGCGCCCGGGTCGCCGTGCAGCTTCTGGGAGATCTGGCTCAGGTAGCTCGAGATGGCCCGCGGCGCCGCGCACGAGGCCGGCTCGCCCCACTGACGCGACTGCGCGCCCTCGTCGATCTCGTCGGACCACGCGCTGTACCACTCGCTGAAGGAGTCGAAGCCGCGCACGAAGCCCTCATCGAGGCTGCGCAGGTCGTAGTAGACGGCGCCCACGTCCTCGCCGCGCACCACCAGGAAGCTGAGCTTGGTGCAGCCGTGGTCGGCGAGCAGGATCATGCCCTCCTGGTTCGGCGTGTAGTCCGAGTGGCCGACGCTGGTGATGCCCGCGCCCGTGACGGTGGAGGTGACGGGCACGACGAAGTCCTTGCGCGCCGCCTCGTGGAGCTGCGCCGGGTGGTCGACGGTGACGAGGCCGTACCCCGGTCCGGCGCCCGACGCGGCCACGGTGGTGATGAACTCGCGGTAGTCGTCCGGCAGCCGCGTGCCCAGGGCCTGCTCGACCGCCGCGAGCCGCGCCGGGGAGAGCGGCGCGCCGAGCTCATAGCGGTGCGCGCTCGCGCCGAAGAGGGAGAGCTCCGAGTCGCGCTCGGCGACGGACGAGAGGAACGACGACACCTGGTCGCGGGTGGGCGTGGGCATCACGGCACTATGACAAAAGGCGGGCCGGGGAGCATTTGATGGCCGTCACAACCCTTGGCGGAGCGCGCGATAGATGGCGAAGTGATCAGCGTCATGCTTGTGGAAATAGAGCGTGCGGCCGTCTGATGAGATCGTCGGGCCCTCGACGAATCCGGTGATCGTCGGCAGCACCTGCGCGGCGCCAAAGGGTGCCGTGACCGAGGCGCGCGTCGACACAAGGATCCGCGGCGGCGCTCCGACGGCCGTGCTCTCCACCCGCGTGAAGTACAGCTCGAGGCCATCGCGCGAGAGGGCCGGCGCGTACTCGAGCGCGTCGGTGTTCACGGCGGCGAGGAGCGTGGCCGAGTCGGCGCGGGGCGTGAAGCCCTGGCCGTCGCGATCGGCCAGGAACAGGTCCGCGGTCGAGGGCTTGCCGCCGGTGAACTGGCTCACCACGTAGATGAGCGTCGCGCCGTCGCGGCTGAGCTCGAGGTCGAACTCGACGATGCCCGGCGTGTTGCGCGAGACGCCGGGGATGAGCTCGACGAGGCTCACGCCGCCGTCCGCGTCGAAGTGGCCGCGGTAGAGCGTCGAGGCGGTCTGGTCGTAGCTGCGCGTGGATACGAACGCGAGCGTGCCGTCGTCGCTGAGCGAAGGGACGCCGTCGAGCTTGGTCGAGTTGGCGCCCGCGAGCAGGCCCTGGTGCGCGAACGTCGTCGGCCCGGTGCGGCGGGCCCAGTGCAGCTCGGTGTCGGGGCCGCTGTTCGAGTCGTTGAAGAGCAGGAGCTGCTCGTCGGCGCTGATGAACGGCTCCATCGCGTCGGAGTCCCAGCCCGTGATGGTCAGGCGCTCGGGTGTGCCAAAGACGGGCGTGGTCCCGGCGCCCGCATCCGCACCGGCATCCGTGCCAGCATCGGGCGCGGACGATGCTTGCGCATGACAAGCGATGACCACGGGCAACATCGACACGAACACCCACCGCGTCGCGTTCATGCGACAACCTTCGCATGAAGCCCTGGACTACGCTCGCCACCGCGCCCGCGCCCGACGGGCACGCGCTCATCCTGCAGCAGCGCGACGACGAGTTCGTCATCCGCGTCGCGGGCCAGGTGCTGATGAGCAGCCGCATGCACGGCTCCGAGCGGGCCATGGCGCAGCTCGCGTTGGACCCGGCGCACCCCAAGCCGCAGCCGCGCGTGCTCCTGGGCGGGCTCGGCTTGGGCCACACGCTGCGGGCGCTCCTCGACGCCTTGCCGCCGCGTGCCATCGTGGACCTGGCCGAGCTCATCCCCGCCGTCATCGAGTGGAACCGCGGCCCGCTCGCGCACCTGGCCCGTGCGCCGCTCTCGGACCCGCGCGTGAAGGTGCACGCGGCCGACGTGCGCAAGCTGCTCGCCCCGCGCGCCTTCGACGCCATCCTGCTCGACGTGGACAACGGCCCGACCGCGCTCACCTCCGCGAAGAACGGCGCGCTCTACTCGGAGGCGGGCGTGCACGCGCTGCACGAAGCGCTGACCGCGCGTGGCCGGTTGGTCGTCTGGTCCGCGGGGCCGGACGAGCGCTTCCTCAAGCGCCTGACGCAGGCCGGCTTCCGCGCAGAGGCCAAGGAAGTCCCCGCGCTGGCGAGCGGGAAGGGCTCGCGGCACGTGCTGTTCTTGGGCGTGCGCAGCTAAGGCTTCGGCACAACCCCCGCCTCCCGATGCGGCCCATCCGGCGGCGGCAGCGACGTGGTCAGCGCCTCGATGTCCGGCAGCGCGCGACGCACGATCGCTCGCACCCACGCGTCCGCGAACTGCCGCTCGAACCACAAGACCAGCACGTAGATGCCCGCGAACGATCGCGCCAGCCAGAACGGGGCCACCTCGCAGCGCACGTGATCGATGCGCCCGCCGCGCTCCAGCGGACCCGTCGCCAGCGGCAGGGCTCGCGCCAAGAGCTCGAACACCCACTGCTTCTCGCCCTCGCCCAGATAGCTCGCGCGGCACCAGAGCGCGTTGTGCGCGTCCATCACCACCGCGTTCATCGCGCCCGCCTGCTGCACCAGCGCCGCCAGCCGCGCGGCGAGCTGGTTCCATTGCGGAGTGTCGGGACCCAGCGGCATGCCGCGAGCCTACTTCTTCTCCAAGTGCGCCTTCAACGACCCCAGATTGAGCTGCCAGAACTGCCGGTACCCCTCGAGCCAGCGCAGCATCTCCAGCATCGGCCCGGGCGTGATCTGGTACACGCGCTGCCGCCCCGTGCGCTGCTCGGCCACGAGGCGCGCCTCGCGCAGCACGCGCAGGTGCTTGCTCACCGCGGGCCGGCTCATGCGGAAGCCCTCGGCCAGGTCGTTCACGGGCGCGCTCCCCGCTCGCAGCCTGTCGAGCAGCGCCCTCCGGGTCGGATCGGCGAGCGCGGCGAAGGTGTCAGCGGTCGAGGAGCGTCGTCCCATCGTGGAACCTTTCGGTTACGTCTGCGGCATCGGCATCGCCTTGCCGGTCTCCAGGAACGTCTTGAGGCCCGAGAGCACCACGCTCCAGCCCCCCTCGCCACCCACCTGCGCGGCCGACAGCGGCGCCTCGGACAGATCGTGCTCGACGGTCAGCTTGCAGACCTCGCCGCGCGCGTCGATCCGGTAGCGCACCTTGGACCGCTCGTTCGAACAGGAGGGATCATAGCGGATGATCCAGGTGTGCGAAAACTCCTCGCGCGGCCTGGCCTGCAGCACCTCGCCCTCCACCATCACCGATCCGTCCGGCATGGTGAACTTGAGCGGCGCGCCGGTCTCCAACTTCGCGTGCAGGGCTGACCCATAGAAGTAGTGCGGCGTGGTCTCCGGGCGCGTGATCGCGTTCCAGAGCGTGTCGGGGGAAGTGCGGATGAACAGTTCGTAGCGCTGCTGCAGCGTGGCCATGGCGGCCTCCGTGTATGAGGTAACCAAATGGTTACGCGATGAAGCTGATCTGTCAAGTCCAACCCACCCTCCTTCTTTCCTTCCCTCCTTCCTGTGAAGCAGTTGCAGTTGCTCTTCGCTTTCCCTCTTAACGCAGTGCACCACAGGCGCGTTTCGTGCTACCCAAGCCCTTCCGTTTTCCGCTCCTGCACGCGAGGCAACACGTGGCCGAATTCATCAAGGACCTGAAGCGAACCCACTCCTGCGGCGCCCTCACCGCCGAGGCCGTGGGCCAGGAAGTCATCCTCTTCGGCTGGGTGCAGAACCGGCGCGACCACGGCGGCGCGGTGTTCATCGACCTGCGCGACCGCGAGGGCCTGACGCAGGTGGTGTTCGAGCAGGACGTCGACAAGGCGCTGCAGGATCTCGCGCACGAGCTGCGGCTCGAGTACTGCATCGGCATCCGCGGCGTCGTGAAGTCGCGCGGCGGGAACGTGAACCCCAAGCTCAAGACGGGCGCCATCGAGGTGCACGCCTCGCAGCTCCAGATCTTCAACCGCTCCGAGCCGGTGCCGTTCCCGCTCGAGGACAAGATCGACACCGCCGAGGAGAAGCGCCTCGCGCACCGCTATCTCGACCTGCGCCGCGCGCCGCTGCAGCGCACGTTGATGGCGCGCTCGAAGATGAACCTGGTCACGCGCACGCTGATGGGCGAGAGCGGGTTCCTCGAGCTGGAGACGCCGTACCTCGTGAAGTACACGCCGGGCGGCGCGCGCAACTTCCTCGTGCCGAGCCGTCTGTCGGCCGGGAAGTTCTACGCGCTCGCCGAGAGCCCGCAGCTCTTCAAGCAGCTCTTCATGGTCGCGGGCTTCGACAAGTACTTCCAGATCGTGAAGTGCTTCCGCGACGAGGACCTGCGCATCGATCGGCAGCCGGAGTTCACGCAGATCGACGTGGAGATGTCGTTCGTCACGCAGGACGACGTGTTCGCGCAGATTGAGAAGCTCGTCGCGGCGCTGTGGAAGGAAGTGCTCGGCGTGCAGCTCACGCTGCCGTTCCCGCGCATGAAGTTCGCGGACTCGATGCGCGACTACGGCAACGACAAGCCGGACCTGCGCTTCGGGATGAAGCACGTGGAGCTGACCGCGCTGGTGGCCGAGCACAAGGGCTGCGGCATTCCGATGTGGGCGAGCTTCGCGGAGGAGAAGGCGGGCCAGATCGTGAAGGCGATGGTGGTTCCGGCCAGCGCCAACTTCTCGCGCACCGAGGCGGACAAGCTCGAGGACTTCGTCAAGGGCATGGGCAGCAAGGGCCTCGCGCGCGCGAAGGTCGACGAGACGGGCAACTGGACGCAGAGCCCGCTGGCCAAGACGGTCACGCCGGAGGCGCGCACGGCCATCAACGCGGCCGTGGGCGCGAAGGCCGGCGACCTGATTCTGTTCCAGTTCGGCCGCGAGGCGCAGGTGCACACGGTGATGGCGAACCTGCGCATCCACTTAGGGAAAAAGCTGGGCCTCATTCCGGAGATCGGGCCCAAGAACGCGAACGATCCGGCGTCGTGGAACCTGCTCTGGGTCGTCGATCCGCCGCTCTTCGAGTACGACGAGGACACCAAGACCTGGGCCGCCGCGCACCACGCGTTCACGCGGCCGCACGACGAGTGCGTGCAATATCTCGAGACCGATCCGGGCAAGGTGCTCTGCTATCGCTACGACCTCGTGCTCAACGGGTTCGAGATCGCGGGCGGCTCGATCCGTCTGCACGATCCAGCCGTGCAGGCGCGCGTGTTCAAGGCGATGGGCATCTCGGCCGAGGAGGCGGAGGAGAAGTTCGGCTTCCTCTTGCAGGCGCTGCGCTACGGCGCGCCGCCGCACGGTGGCATCGCGCTGGGCATGGATCGCCTGGCGTTCCTGCTCACGGGCGCGGAGAGCTTGCGCGACGTGATCCCGTTCCCCAAGACGCAGAAGGGCACGGACCTGATGACGGACGCGCCCGGCTCGGTGCTGGACAAGCAGCTCCAGGAGTTGCACATCGCGTCGCGCGCGCCGGCAGCAGCAGCCGACAAGAAGGAATAGCGCGGGATGGCCGCCGCGCCGTCACCGCTGCGTGGGCGGACGTTGGCCCGCGACCTGTGCGCGCTCCTGGGCGCGGGCACGGCGTCGAGCGATGCGGCGGAGCTGAAGGCGGTCGCGGGCGACCCGTGGCCGCGGCTGCGCATGTCGGCGCGGGCGGGCAGGGCGCTGCCGTTGGCGGAGGTCGTGGCGTGGCCGCGCGACGTGACCGAGGTGTCGCGCATCGTGGGCTATGCGGCGGAGCGGCAGATTCCGATCGTGCCGGTGGGCGGTCGCAGCGGGCAGAGCGGGGCGTGTGTGGCCGAGCGCGGGGGCATCGCGCTGTCGCTCTCGCGGCTGTCGGGGATGCCGCGGGTGGACCTGCCGTCGCGCGTGGTGGACGTGGAGGCCGGGCTCTTGGGCGCGCGGCTGGCCGACGTGCTGGACGCGGAGGGCGCGAGCCTGGGGCACCAGCCGGACGATCTCTCGCAGGCCACTGTGGGCGGCTGGATGGCCACGCGCAGCGCCAGTGAGGCCTCGAGCCGCGCGGGCGCGATCGAGGATCTCGTGCTCTCGCTCACGGCTGTCGACGGCACGGGGCAGATCCTGCGCACCATCGACGGGCCCTCGTCGGGCCTGGATCTCGTGCCGCTGCTCCTCGGCAGCGAGGGAACGCTGTGCGTGTTCACCTCGGCGCACCTGCGCATCTTTCCTGCGGCCAAGGCGCGGTGGACGCGGGCGCTGCGCTTCTCATCCATGGAGCGCGGGCTTGATGCCATGCGGCGTCTCGTGCGCGCGGGCCTGCGGCCGTCGTTGTGCACGCTGCTCGATCCGCTGGAGGCGCTCCTGGAGCAGCGGGCGGCGCGTGGGTCTGAACGCCTGCCCATGCCCCTGCGCTGGGTCGTCGATCTCGGCTCGGCCGAGGCGCTGCGGCTGGCCCTGCGCGCGCCCTGGCTCTTGAACAGCCTGGTCGAGGCGCTGCC
>JAFEBC010000304.1 GCA_018266095.1 Deltaproteobacteria bacterium | reverse complement strand
GGCCTGCTCGAGCGCGGCGTCGACGCGCGCTCCGACCTCTACGCGCTGGGAGTGCTCCTCTATCAATGCCTGGCCGGGCGCAACCCGTTCCACGCGCAGACGCTCGGCGAGGTCCTGCGGCGTCATCTCACGCTGCAGCCGCCGAGCCTGCGCGGGCAGGTGGCCGCGATCCCGCGGGCGCTCGACGATCTGGTCTTGCGCCTCTTGCAGAAGGATCCGCGCGACCGCTACCAGTCGGCCGCGGCGGCGCTGGTGGATCTCGACGAGCTCGCGGAGGGCCGGCGCAGGGGGACCGCCGATCCGCGCCTCGTGGTGGGCGCGCGCGACCGCCGCGACTCGCTCTCGGAGCCGGCCTTCGTGGGCCGCGAACACGAGCTGCGCGTGCTCGACGATCTGCTGCTGCGCGCGACGCTCGGGGAGGGCGGCCTGGTGCTGATCCGCGCCGAGTCGGGCGGCGGCAAGACGCGGCTGCTCGAGGAGCTCCTCCAGCACGGGCTGCAGCGCGGAGCGCTGGTGTTGCGCGGGCGCAGCACGGATCACGCGGCCTCCCTGCCCTACCAGTTCATGGCGGGGATCGCGAACGGGCTCGCGTCCGTCTGCCGCGCGGATCTCGCGCTCGCGCAGCGGCTGCGCGATCGCCTGGGCTACGATCGCGCGGCGGTCTGCGAGGTGTTCCCCGAGCTGCGCGACGCGCTCGACCTGCAGACCTCGGGCGCGATCGGCCCGGAGGAGCTCGGCGAGCAGCGCGCGGCGCGGGCGCTGTCGAGCCTCTTGGTGGCCGCGGGCACGCCGGAGCGGCCGGTGCTGGTGCTGCTCGACGATCTGCAGTGGGCGGGAGATCACGGCGCGCAGGTGCTGGAGCGCTTCGCGCGTTGGCGGGCGACGGCCGAGCGTGGCGGGACGCCGGTGCTGGTGGTCGGCACCTACCGCGCGGAGGAGGCGCCAGAGGGTCATTGGCTGCGGCGCGTGCCGGCGATGCTGCGGCTGGCGCTGGCGCCGCTCGGGCCTGCGGAGATCAACAGCATCACGGAGTCGATGGCGGGGCCGCTCCCGGCGGAGGCGGCGGCCCTGGTGATGCGGCTCTCCGGAGGAAATCCGTTCGTGGCCTCGGCGCTCTTGCGCGGGCTGGTGGAGACGCGCGCGCTGATCGGCACCGAGGCGGGCTGGACCGTGGACGCTCGCGCCATGCACGACGTCCAGGCCTCGCGCATGGCGGGCGTGCTCCTCGCGCGCCGCATGGATCAGCTCCCCGCGGAGACGCTGCGGGTCTTCATCGCGGGCGCGGTGCTGGGCAAGGTGTTCGACCTCGGCGACGCCGCGGCGCTCAGCGGCCAGGGCTGGCCCGAGGCGCTCCGCGCGATCGAGGCCGGACGCGCGCGGCACCTCGTGTGGTCCTCGGCGCAAGCGGGCTCGTGCTCGTTCGTGCACGACAAGATCCGCGAGGCGCTGCTGGCGCGGCTCTCCGACGCCGAGCGCAAGGCGCTGCACCTGGAGGCCGCGCGCCTGTTCTCCTCGCGCGCCGGCGATTGGTCCTTCGAGCTCGCGTTCCACTTCGCCGAGGCAGGTGAGCACGCCCGCGCCTTTCCTCACGCGCTCGCCGCCGCGGAGAAGGCCCGCGCGCGCAACGCGTTGGAGACGGCCATCCGCTACTACCGCATCGCCGATTCGGGCGCGGCGGGCAGCGACGACGCCACCCGCCTGCGCATCGTCCAGTCGCTGGGCTTGCTCCTCGGCGTGCGCGGTCGCTACGACGAGTCGATCGCCGAGCTCACCCGCGCCGCGCAGTTCGCCAACACCTCGGCCGATCGCGCCGCGATCCTGCGCACCACAGGCGACATCCACTTCCGCAGCGGCAACATGGAGCAAGCGGTGATCGCGCTCGAGGGCGCGCTCCGCCAGCTCGGCGCGCGGCCGCCCAGCACGCAGGCCGGCTTTCTCTTCGGCATCGTCGGCCAGACGCTGCTGCAGGTGTTGCACTCCTTGTTCCCGCGCCGCTTCGTGGCGCGACGGCCGCGCGCAGGGGCCGCCCAGGAGCTGGCCGCGGCGCGCATCTTCAGCCAGCTCGTGCCGCCCTACTTCCTCCAGCGCGGGCCCCTGCCCACCATCTGGGCGCAGCTCCGCGCGCTCAACCTCGCGGAGCGCCACCCGCCCACGCCCGAGCTCGCGCAGG
Organism: Deltaproteobacteria bacterium; assembly: GCA_018266095.1. Taxonomy (GTDB): domain Bacteria; phylum Myxococcota; class Myxococcia; order Myxococcales; family 40CM-4-68-19; genus CAIWCD01. The sequence goes on along the minus strand of JAFEBC010000304.1, from coordinate 962 downwards.
CGTATGTCGATCACGCCATCGCGCTCTCGGTCCTGCCCTGGTACTCGCGCGCCCTGCGCTACGCCCAGCGCGGCCACGAGATGGCGGTCGAGCTCGGCGATCTGCACCAGGCCGCGCGCGTGGCGCACAACCGCTGCATCGTGCTGCAGTTCTCCGGGCACCACCGCGAGTCGACCGAGCTCGATCGCTCGATCCTCCCGGTGCTCGAGCGCCTGGGCGACGCGGCGTGGGCCTGGTACGCGCGCGGCACCATCGCCTTCAATCAGATGGTGATGGGTCACCACCGCGAGGCCATGCCCATCCTCGCGCTCGCGCACGAGATCGATCCGCCCGATCTCGACGCGCAGAACCACGCGTTCTGGCTCGAGGCCTACGCCAAGGCGACCAACGGCCAGGTGTCCGCGGAGGTCATCGCCGCCGCGCGCAAGCGCTGCCCCTCCAAGAACCAGCAGGTGTGCCTGATGCGCGCAGAGGGCATCCGCCTGCTCGCGGGTGGACGCCCGCTCGAGGCGTCGAAGGCGTTCGAAGAGGCCGAGGAGCTGCAGCGCTCCGCGGGCCTGCGCGGGTTCTACGCAGGCAATTCGTCGGCGTGGCTCACGACCGCGCTGCGCCAGGCGGCCGAGCAGACGCCCGCGTGGGCTTCGCGGGAGCGCGCCCGGCTCTGGGGCCTCGCGGAGGCGGCCCTGCGCCGCGCGCTGCGCATCTCGCGCTCGTTCCAGGAGACGCTGCCGCACTCTCTCTGTGAGCTCGCGTACCTGGAGGCCTATCACGGCCGCCCCGATGAGGCCCGGGCGGCGCTGGACGAGGCCCTCGCGGTGTCCTCGATCCGCGGCGCGCGCGTCGATCGCGGCCGCGTGCTGTGGACCCGCGGACAGCTCGGCGCGGTGTTCGGCTGGCAGGACAGCGCCGAGGATCTCGCGGCGGCCAAGGCCGAGTTCGCCGACACCGCGAGCGCACCGCTG
>JAFEBC010000303.1 GCA_018266095.1 Deltaproteobacteria bacterium | reverse complement strand
CACCGTCGCCACCGGCCCGCGGCCCTTCTCCAGCTTGGCCTCGATCACGATGCCTTCCGGCGGCGCGCTCGGGTTGGCCTTGAGCTCCATCACTTCGGCCTGCAGCAGGATGGCCTCGAGCAGCTTGTCGAGCCCGACGCCCGTGCGCGCCGAGCAAGGAACCATCATCACGTCGCCGCCCCACGCCTCGGCCACCAGGCCGTGCTCGGAGAGCTGCTGCATGATGCGCTCGGGCTGCGCGCCCGGCTTGTCGATCTTGTTGAGCGCCACCACGATCTGCACCTTGGCGGCCTTCGCGTGGTTGATCGACTCGATGGTCTGCGGCATCACGCCGTCGTCCGCCGCGACCACCAGCACCGCGATGTCGGTGAGGTTCGCGCCGCGCGCGCGCATGGCCGTGAAGGCCTCGTGGCCCGGCGTGTCGAGGAAGGTGATGCTCGCCTCGCCGCCGTCAGAGCCGACCACATCGACCGAGTACGCGCCGATGTGCTGCGTGATCCCGCCCGCCTCGCCGCTGGCCACGTTGGCCTTGCGGATGGCGTCGAGCAGCGACGTCTTGCCGTGGTCGACGTGGCCCATGATGGTGACCACCGGCGGCCGCGCCACCTGGTCCTCGGCCTTGTCCTCGAACTCCGGCAGGAACTCCTCGATCTCGAAGCCGACCTTCTCGACCTTCCAGCCGAAGTCGACCGCGAGCAGCGACGCCGTGTCGAAGTCGATGGGCTGGTTGATGGTGACCATCTTGCCCAGCGCCACCAGCTTGCGGATGAGGTCCGCGCCCTTCACGCCCATCGCCTGCGACATCTCGGCGACGGTGACCGCCTCCTCGATGCGGATCCCCTTCTTGTGCTCCGACATCTCGGTGATCTCGGTGGCCTTGCCCTTCTTGGCCGACCGCTTCTTGTGCCCGCGGACCGGGACGTAGGCGCGCTGACGCGCCAGATCCACGAGGTCCTGCTTGGACAAGCTCGCGTCCTTGTCGAGCTTCGGACCCTTCTTGCCCTTCTGCGGCCCGTTCTTGTCCTTCGAGACGTCGATGAACTCGCGGCCACGGCCCGGCCCACCGGACACCACGGCCAGCTCGCGCACTTCGCCGACCGGACGCGGCCGGAAGCTGCCCGGACCCGAGCCCGGACCCGGACGCGGCGCGGGGCGCGCGATCGGAATCAGCGGACGCGACAGCACGACCGCGCGGGTCGCCGTCGGACGCGCCTGATGCTCAGCGGTCTGCACCGACTGCGTGCCACCAGGGCCCTGCACGATGGGACCAGTCGGCGGCGGCGGCACCGGACGGTGCACCTTCACCGGCGGCGGCGGCGCAGCGCGCGCGACCACCTTGGCCACACCGACGGGGACGTTGCTCACCGGAGGAATCGCCGGCTTGACCTCATTCGCAATGATCTTCTCGACGGGCTTCTCCGCGACGGCCGCCACCGGCGGCGCAACAGGCTGAGCGACTTGGACCACTTCCGGAGCGGGCTCCGGCTTCACCTCGACCGGAGCGGGCTTCTGCTCGACGGGCGGGGCGACGATCTTCTCGGGCTCCGGAGCCTTCTCGACCACCGGCTCGGGCGCCTTCTCCACCGGCGCGACGTGCGCAGGCTCGACGTGCGCCTCGACAGGCTTCTCGACCTTCACGGCCACGGGCGCGTGCGCCTCGACCGGCTTCACGATCGCCGGCGTCTCGATGTGCCCGTCGTGGCTGCCCACCGGCTGCCCATCGGGCCCCAGCGTGTCGGCCTTCTTGCGCCGCAGCACGATGCCGCTCGACGCGGGCTTGGCCAGCACCGGCTTGGGCGCCTTCTCGGCGTGGAACTTCTCCAGCACGGCCTGCGCCTGATCGTCCTCGATCGAGGACGAGTGGCTCTTCACATCGTATTCATGAGCCTTGAGCCAGTCGACCATCTCCTTGTTGGAGAGGCCGAGATCCTTCGCAAGCTCGTAAACGCGCTTCTTGGACATGCCGTTCCGTCTTCCCTTCTGGTGACCTCTCCGCGCCACACGAGCGCGCGAAAAGGGTTTGCCTCTCTAGCCCCCGTGCCCTCTCGCGTCAAGCGACGGCACGGTTGCGACTGCACCGACCCAGGAGAGGAGCTCTTGCAGCGACGGCTCCCGCCCCTTTCCCTTCAGCGCCCGGGCGATCTTCTGCCCCTTGAACGCCGCCTTCGCGCAGGCTTCCGAGCGGCACAACCAGCATCCCCGCCCGCCCAACTGACGCCCCGCATCGACCACCGCCACTCCTCCAGCCGCGGTGATGCGGACCAGCTCTGCTTGCCCCTTCACCGCCCGGCAGGCGATGCAGGTGCGCTGGGGAACGACGGCCCGAGTCCGTGCTGCGCGACGTCCGCGGGCCATCTGATTCCCCAGTCCTTCAAATCACTTACGCGCTCGCCCCGGCAGAAGCCTCTGCCGCCCGGCGCGCGTCGAGGTCCGCCTTCAAGCGGGCCTCCTCCTGCAGGTAGTGCTCCACGGCCGCCTTGACCTGCTTGCCCTTCTTCACGCCCAGGCCCGTGTTCTCGCCGAACTTCACCACGTCCGGCTCGTTGTGGATGTCCTCGACCGTGCGGTAGCCCGCGTTCGCCATCTGCTCGATGTTGCGGTCTGAGATGCCGCGCACGCGCAAGAGGCGCTCGGTCTGCGTCAGCTCGCTCGGGTGACGGCGCGCCTCGGCCGCGCGGGCCTCCTCGCGCTCGCGGTCCATGCGGGCCAGCTCTTCCTCGTCCTTGCCGATCTGGCCGCGCGCGAGGTCCTGATAGCGCTCGACGTTCTCCGGCGTGATCCCCGGCATCTGCAAGAGGATCTCCTGCGACGCGTTGGCGAAGTCCTTCGCCGAGCGGAACCCGTGGGCGTACAGGAGCTCCACCGTCGCCTCCGGCAGGCCCAGCGCGTTGAGCGAGCGCGAGGCGAACTCACGCAGCTCCTTCACGCGCGACTCGCTCGACACGTCGAGCTTCCAGCCCGTGAGCTGCGCCGCGAGACGCACGTTCTGCCCACGGCGGCCGATGGCCAGCGAGAGCTGGTCGTCCGGCACGATGATCTCCATCGCCTTGTTCTGCTCGTCGAGCAGCACGCGCGACACCTCGGCCGGCTGCAGCGCGTTGCACACGAAGCGCGCCGGATCCTCGTCCCACGGCACGATGTCGATCTTCTCGCCGCGCAGCTCCTGCACCACCGCCTGCACGCGCGACCCCTTCATGCCGACGCAAGCGCCGACCGGATCCACATCGCCGTCCCGCGACGCGACCGCGATCTTGGTGCGCCCGCCCGGCTCGCGCGCGATGGCCTCGATCACCACCACGCCCTCGGCGATCTCCGGAACCTCCATCTCGAACAGCTTGCGCACCAGCTCCGGCGACGCGCGCGAGAGGATGATCTGCGGCCCCTTGCTCTCGCGGAGCACGTCCACCACGAACGCCTGCACGCGGTCACCTGCGCGGTACGACTCACGCGGCGTCTGCTCGCGCACCGGCAGCACGGCCTCGGCGCGGCCCAGGTTCACGATGATGTTGCCGCGCTCGAACCGCAGGGCGATGCCCGAGACGATCTCGTTCTTGCGGTCCTTGTAGTCGTTGAACACGTTCTCGCGCTCGGCGTCGCGCGTGCGCTGGATGATGACCTGCTTGGCCGTCTGCGCCGCGATGCGCCCGAACTCCTTGCGGTGCGTCTTGAGGTGCAGGATGTCGCCGTAGCGCTCGTCCTGCACGCGCGCCTCGTCCGCGTCCTCGGGGCGATAGAAGATCTGGAACAAGAGCTCGTCGCCGATCT
>JAFEBC010000302.1 GCA_018266095.1 Deltaproteobacteria bacterium | reverse complement strand
CACGTTCCTGTTCGTGAACGTGGCCGCGCTGGTGCTCTTCCGGGCTCGCGCGCGCGGCTGCGCGGGCGCGTTCCTCCTCTATGGCGCGCTGCCGCTCGTGGGCGCGATCGTGGACGCGGGCATCCTCTGGCGCAGCTTCTTCGTGGAGGCCTGGAACGGGGGCGCGATGGGGCGGAGCGCGATCGCGTTCGACGGAGCGTGCGCGGGGATCGCGCTCGTCATCGCGCTGATGGCGAGGCGCTCCGATCGACCCTGAGAGGACTGGTCGGGACGTTCACCGCAGAGACGCAGAAGCGCTGAAGATCAGGAAGCTGGCCGCTGTGCCACGTAGCCATTCACCATGCGCTTGATGCCACCGCTCAACGTCGGGCGGTTAAAGTTGATGAGGAGGCCGACAGTGCAGCGAGTGAGGCGCAAGTACGTCAGGAGCTGTGCTTCATGCACCGGCTCGATCCGCAAGACAGACTTCAATTCGACGACGACCTTCGACGCGACCAAAAAGTCGAGACGGTAGCGCGCGTCCAGAGTGAGGTCGCGATACCGGACCGGAAACTCGACCTCTGCGTCGAAGGGGAGCTTTCGCGCCCGCAACTCATACGCCAGACAAGCGGCATAGGCGGACTCGAGAAGTCCCGGCCCGAGCTCGCGGTGAACCTCGATGGCAGAACCAATGATTGCATCTGTGATGACGTCGACGTCGTGCATTGTGCCTCCCAAACGAGGCACTAGCAGGTGACCCTGACATCCAGCTTCTGCGCTTCGGCGTCTCTGCGGTGAATCTCCAGCGATCTCAGAAGCTTCGGAGGCGCACCCCAGCTCGCGGACGGCCGCTACGCCTGCTCCCCCGGCCTCAGCCTCTCCACGCCGGCCTTCTCCAACAAAGCCATGTCCGCCTCGTACTGCGGATTCCCCGTCGTCAAGAGCTTGTCCCCGAAGAAGATCGAGTTCGCCCCCGCCATCATGCACAGAAGCTGCGCCTCCTCCGTCATCTGCAGGCGCCCCGCCGACAGGCGCACCATCGCGTGCGGCATGAGGATGCGCGCGACCGCGATGAGCCGCACCATCTCCATCGCCTCCACCTTCTTCACGTGCCCCGCGAGCGGCGTGCCCTCGACCTGCACCAGCGCGTTGATGGGCACCGACTCCGGGTGCACCTCCTGCGAGGCCAGCGTGATGAGCATGCGGCAGCGGTCGTCGATGGACTCGCCCATGCCGATGATGCCGCCCGAGCAGACGGTGATGCCGGCCTGGCGCACGGCGCGCAGCGTGGCGAGGCGGTCCTCGTAGACGCGCGTGGTGATGATCTTCCCGTAGAACTCGGGGCTCGTGTCGAGGTTGTGGTTGTACGCGGAGAGGCCGGCCTCCTTGAGCCGCTTGGCCTGGTCCTCGCTCAGCATGCCCAGCGTGCAGCAGGCCTCGAGGCCCAGCGCCTTCACGCCGCGCACCATGTCGAGCACCTGGTCGAACTGCGGGCCGTCCTTCACCTCGCGCCACGCCGCGCCCATGCAGAAGCGCGTCGCGCCGGCCTCCTTGGCCTTGGTGGCGTTCTCGATGACCTCGTCGACCGGCATCAGGCGCTCGGCCTTCACGCCCGTCTGGTAGCGCGCCGCCTGCGGGCAGTACGCGCAGTCCTCGGGGCAGCCGCCGGTCTTCACCGAGAGCAGCGAGCAGAGCTGCACCTTGTTGTCCTGGAACACCTCGCGGTGCACCGTCTGCGCCTTGTAGACGAGCTCGAGCAGCGGCAGGTCGTACAGCGCGCGGACCTCGGACAAAGACCAATCGTGACGAACGACGGGCATGTGGACGGCTCCCATGGGCGAGGCGCCTGGAACTAACACAAAACCGGCCAACGTAGCCTGCTGACAGTGGATTGTGTGCGTGAAATCACGCGGACCCGGCGCCACTGACCGATTGCCGCCACGGGGAGGCTGATCGATCATCCAGGCTTTGCTCAAGCTTCCGGAGTCTGCATGCGAAGGTCGTTGCCCCGGCTCGCTCTCGCCCTCGACATTGCGTTCACTGCGGCGCTCACCGCGGTCGGCTGCGGCGGCTCCAGCGTCACGTATGGCCAGCCGGGCACGCTGGCGGCGTTCGATCTGCAGGCGGATCTCACGAGCCAGGACTCGTTCTGGGACTTCCCGTTCCCCAGCGATCTGCGCCTCACCGAGGGCGGCACCGTCGACTGGCGCGGCTTCCCCAACCCCAGCAAGCTGCCGCTGGTCGAGCAGATCCGCGGCATCGCCAACGAGCGCAAGGGCTTCTCCGTCGTGCCCGTGGGCTACTTCGTCTTCAGCGCGCCGCTCGCCGCGCACGCGCAGGACCTGATCGAGGCCACCGCCGACGCGCCGGTGCTGCTCATCGACATCGACGCGAATTCGCCGGATCGCGGCAAGCTCTTCCCCGTCATCCTGGTCACGCCGCCGGTCGATGGCTACGTGCCCGACAACATGCTCGCCGTGGCCGCGCGGCCCGGGTTCGTCCTGCACACCAAGCGCACGTATGCGTTCGTGGTCATGCGCGCCTTGAACGACGCAGCCGGCAAGCCGCTGGGCGTGAGCAAGGTGCTCGATCAGTTGCGGCAGGGCGTGACCATCTCCACGCCGAACGCGGCGCAGGTCGCGAGCACGTACCAGCCGCTCTGGGACACGCTCAAGCTGGACAAGATCGATTCGGCCGGCGTCGCTGTCGCCACCGTCTTCACCACCGGCGACGGCGTGCAGGACGCGAGCACGATGTTCGACGGCGTGGTGGCCAAGACGAGCGTGACCATCGACAACCTCGCGGTGGACGCGGGCAAGAGCGCGGGCAACGATCGCCTCTGCCGCCTCACGGGCTCCATCCAGCAGCCGCAGTTCCAGGTGGGCACGCCGCCGTTCAACACCGACGGCCTCTTCGCGCTCGGCAGCGACGGCCTGCCCATCAAGCAGCGCGACGAGACGGTGCCGATCGTGATCGCGCTCCCGCGCATGGAGATGCCGGCCGCGGGCTATCCGCTGGTGCTCTACTTCCACGGCTCGGGCGGCTACTCGAACGACGTGGTGGACTATGGGCCGTCGGTCCTCGTGAACAACCAGCCGGTGCCCACGCCCAACCGCGGGCCGGGCTGGGAGCACGCAAAGAACAACATCGCCTCCGCGGGCAGCGCGCTGCCGGTGAACCCCGAGCGGCTGCCGGGCGCGGGCGAGACGGCGTATCTGAACATCGCCAACCCCGTGGCGCTGCGCGACACGTTCCGCCAGGGCGTCATCGAGCAGCGGCTGTACTTGAAGGCGCTGCTCTCGCTGCAGATCGATCCCGCCACGCTCGGCGACTGCGGCGGCGGCACCATGCCCACGCTCGCGGGCGGCGCCACCAAGTTCAAGTTCGACGGCACCAAGATCATCGCGCAGGGCCAGTCGATGGGCGGCATGTACACGAACCTCGTGTCTGCCGTGGAGCCGAAGATCAAGATCGCGGTGCCCACGGGCGCGGGCGGCTACTGGTCGTACTTCATCATGCAGACGCACCTGAACGCGGGCGCGTACCCGGCCTTCCTCGCGCTCCTGCTCAAGTCGGCGCCGCTCACGCACCTGCACCCGGTGCTGCAGATGCTGCAGAACGGCTGGGAGGTGAACGACCCGTTCGTCGCCATGCCTCGCGTGGCGCGCATGCCGCTCCCGGGCCATCCGGCGCGGCCCATCTACGAGCCGGTGGGCAAGGACGACGAGTACTTCCCCACGCAGCTCTACGACGCGGTCGCGCTCTCGTATGGCCATCAGGAGGCGGGCGATCCGGTGTGGCCGACGATGCAGCCCGCGCTCAAGCTCGCGGGGCTCGATGGGACGTTGAGCTTCCCGGTGTCCCAGAACCGCGTGTCCGAAAACGGCCAGACGTACACGGGCGTGGTGGTGCAGTACCTGGGCGACGGCATCGAGGATCCGCACGCGATCTACCGGCAGCTTCCCTCGGTGCGGCGCCAGTACACGTGCTTCGTGAAGTCGTTCCTGGAGACGGGCATCGCCAAGGTGTCGTCGCCGGGAACGACCGATCAGCCGTGCGATTAGCGCTGCGTTCCGGCGATTGAACAAACGCACGTCACCCGCAGTCGAAGTAGAGTCCGTGCGCGCAGTGCGCCGTCGCGCGCGTCTCGTGAGGGAGAGAACGATGATCCGGTCGTCGCGGCTGATTCCGCTGGTGGTGCTCGTGGGCTCGCTGCTCGCGTGGTCGGCGTGCTCCAAGAAGGAGACGCTGCAGTTCCCGGCGGGTTTCCTCTTCGGCACCGCCATCGCGGGCTTCCAGGTGGAGATGGGCTGCCCCACGATCGCGGCGGCGACGTGCGAGGATCGGCACAGCGACTGGTACACGTTCATCAGCGATCCGACTTTGGTGGCCGACACCTCGCTGCACCTGAACGGCGATCCGCCGGGCAGCGGGCCGGGCTTCTACGAGCTCTACGAGGGCGATCTCGATCGCGCGCAGAACGAGCTCAAGAGCAACACGCTGCGGCTCTCGATCGAGTGGAGCCGCGTGTTCCCGACCAGCACCGTCGGCGTCACCGGCTACGACAACCTGAAGGCGCTCGCGGACCCGACTGCGCTCGCGTACTACCACGCGCTGTTCACGGCGCTGAAGGCGCACAACCTGAAGCCCTTCGTCACCCTGAACCACTACACGTTGCCGACGTGGATCCACGACGCGGCCGGCTGTCACCGGGACCTCGCGCACTGCAGCCCGCGCGGGTGGCTCGATGCGAACACGCCCGTCGAGATCGCGAAGTACGCGGGCTTCGTGGCGCAGGAGTTCGGCGCCGACGTGGACCTGTGGGCCACGCTGAACGAGCCGTTCACCGCGGTCGTGCTCGCGGGCTACCTGCAGCCGGGCGATGCGCGCACGAACCCACCGGCGGTGACGCTGCAGTGGGACGCGGCCAAGCTCGCCATCCAGAACATGATCAAGGCGCACAACCTGATGGCGATCGCGGTCAAGGCCGCGGACACCGTGGACGCGGACGGCGACGGCAAGGCGGCGCGCGTGGGGCTCGTCTACAACGTGCAGGCCACCTCGCCGCGCACCAACAGCTTCGTGGATAAGCAAGGGGCGCGGAACCTCTCGTATCTGATGAACGAGATGTTCCTCGACGGCGCCATCAACGGCGACCTGGACCTCAAGCTCGACGGCACCAAGGAGCACCACGACGAGCTCTCGGGGAACACCGACT
>JAFEBC010000301.1 GCA_018266095.1 Deltaproteobacteria bacterium | reverse complement strand
GCGGCGGATTGTGATTCAAAAACGAATGAGGGCGCAACGCCGGTTGGCGCGCGCCCTCAAATGCCCTTCGCAAAGTCGCGAAGGAGAGGAGCCTTAGCTGAGGTGACCGTTGACGAGCTTGGTCATCTCGAACATCGACACCGTCTTCTTGCCGCCGAAGATCTCCTTCAGCGTCTCGTCGGCGTTGATGTTGCGCTTCTCCTTCTTGTCCTGAAGGTTGTTCTTCTTGATGTAAGCCCAGATCTTCTTGACGACTTCGGTCCGGGGCTGCGCCTTGTCGCCGACAACCTTGGCGAGGGCGGCGCTGGGCGTCATCGGCTTCATGAACGCGGCGTTGGGCTTGCGAGCGGTCTTCTTCGGAGCGGCCTTCTTCGCCGCGGCCTTCTTTGCAGCCATTTGGGAACTCCCTCCAGCAATGGGGTGGGTCCTGCTGAAACCGGGACGCACACTGCCAGAGGAGAATCGAGGGAGTAAAGAGGTTTTTCCCTCTGGAACGCATGTTTTCTCACTCGGAGGGCATCGATCGGGCCCGCTCCCTGCGCGGGTTTGGACCGCTCCGCCCGAGAGGAAAAGTGCCTCCGGGCCGCGCTGCGACTGATCGGGAACGCTTTGACGCGCCCGCCCGCAAGCGCGCGGATTTCCCTCTGGAAACGCGCGCCATTGCCAATGTGGAGATTCGCTAGCTCCGCGGCGCAGCCAGACGCACGACAGAGGTCGGACCACGCTCCAACAGCACCGAGAACGACGATTTCTTGGGAGCCGCAGCATTCAGCTCCTGCCGCAGCGCCTTCGAGGGCACGAGCACGCGCGCCTCGCCGCCCGGCGACAGGAGCGCCGCCGTCTCCTTCAGCTCGCGCGCCAGGACGGCCGGCCCCGCCGAGGGGGACAGCTCGCCGACCACGAGCGGGAACGCGACTCCGCGAGCCGCTTCGAGGGGAAAGAGCGTCTCGCGCACCTCGAGCCGCGCGTCGAGCCCGAGCGCGCGCGCGTTCACGCGCAGGAAGGCCGCGTCGAGCAGATCGCGCTCCTGGGCCAGCACGCGCACCTCGGGCTGGAGAGACAAGAGGGCCAGCGCCGCGCCGCCGAAGCCGCAGCGGAAGGTGAGCGCCGACTTGACCGGCTTGGAGGGGAGGGTCTCGAAGAGCAGCGCCAGCGCCTGCGCGTGCTGCGGATCCTCCGAGGCGTCGTGCGGCCGCGCGATCTCCAGCGTCTGGCCCTTGGGCAGGGTCAGCGCGGTGCGGTCGCGCGCGTAGAGGGCCGCGTCGTCCTCGATCGCCGAGGCCGCGCCGAACCAGGCGTGCTGCGCGGGGCCCGCCTCGGGCTGCGCTCCGGCCAAGGCAGGCAAGGCGAACACCGTGTGCCGCGGACCATCCACCACGCGCACGAGCGGCAGCCCGCGCGCCTGCGATTCGCTCTCGGTGACCGGCACGAGATCGCGGATCACCACCACGCGCAGCTCGCCGCCTGGAGCCAAGAGCGCCCGTCCCCGCTCGAGGAACGCGCCGATGGCCGCCTTGCCGATGCGCGCGGGGACGTTGCAGAGCACCCACGAGAACGGCACGTCCGAAGGCGTCAGGCCGCGAAAGCCCAAGGACGGCCGCGCCTCGACGTTGCCGAGCGAGAGCGCCTTGGCGTTGTGCCCCGAGGCCGACACCGCGAGCAGATCGCGATCCACGAGCAGCATCCGCGCCTTGGGAAACCGCGCCGCGACCGGCAGGCCCAGCGCCCCGTAGCCGCAGCCGAGATCGAGCACCGACCGAGGCTCCCCTTGCGGCAGGTGACTCAAGAGGAGCTGCGTGCCCTCGTCGATCCGCTGCGTCGAGAAGACATCGCCCGGCACATCCAGGCCCAGCGACTGCCCCAGCGCGTGCACCGTCAGCCGCGTGCGCGCGTAGGGGCCGAGCGCCGCATAGGCGCCCTTCGACGGCGGCGGGACTTGAGTCTCCGGACGAGCCACGGACGCCTTCTACACGCGCCAGCCGCGGTCCACCATCGACGCCGCGTTGGCCAGCAGGAACGCCTCGCGGATCTCGGCCGGCAGCCCCAGCGCCGCGGGCACCCGCTCGGCCGCGCGCGACACCTGCGCCTCCGCCTCGACCGGCGCCTGCGTGACCCGCTCGTTCTCGAGCCGCGCCTGCTCGAACGCGCCCGCGTGCCCCAGGCCGAACTGGAAGCTCTTCACCAAGGCCTTGCCCAGCCGCTCGTTCACGCGCGCGAGCAGGAACGCCCGCGCCGCGTCGAGCTGATCGCGCCAGCGGTGGTCGATGACGAGCACGTGCAGCACGCCCGCCGAGAGGAACGTGGGCTGCGCCCGCGCCGACAGCTCCGCGCCCACGGCCTCGCGCCACACGCGCGCCGGGATGCGCCGCTCGATGCGCTTCTTGAGCCCGTGCCCGTCCAGCGCCCGCTGCAGGATGCCGCCGATCCGCTCGCTCACTTGCCCCCCAGACGTGCCGTCCGCGCCGACCCCGGCGGAAGCCCCCTGCGCGCCTGCGGCGCCCGCTCGCGCTCCTCGTGCTGCTGCTTGCGGTGGTCCTCGCCCGTGACCTCGACGAAGTCGCACAGCTCGTGCAGCCGCGAGTAGATGCGCGGCCCCACGCGGTGCTCCAAGGTCTCCGGCACGCCCACCTCGGGGAACTTCCACAGGGAGCCCGCGCGCGGATAGTTCGAGGCGAGCAGCGTGGGCCGCCCCGCGTTGTAGCGGACGGAGATGATCTCATCGAGCACGCCCTGCTCGAACTCCACGTTGCGCGAGGTGCCCTTGCCCACCTCGTCGATGGCCAGCACGTCCACCTGCCGCAGGGGCTCCAGCCACTCGCGCGTGGAGAGGCCCTTGGAGAAGCCGTCCTTGATGTCCGAGAGCAGGAGCGAGAACTCCTCGTAGCGCCCGCGCACGCCCTTCTGCAGCGCGAGCTCGCGCAGGATCGAGAGCAAGAGGTGCGTCTTGCCCGTGCCCGGCTGGCCGAGGAAGAGGATCCCCCGCCCGCCCGACGCGTTGGGCATGAACTCCTCGATGAAGCGCACCGCGCGCGCCTGGGCCTTGGCCTGCTCGCTGTTCTTGGGCTGGTACGTGCTCGTCTTCGCGCCCATGAACTTCACCGGGATGCGCAGGCCCGAGAGGATGGCCAGCCGCCGCGGATCGGCGCCGCAGTCACAGCCCGCGAGCTGCGTGTAGCCGCGCGCGTCCTGCTGGTAGAGCCGCCCCGCGCCGCCGCACTTGGGACACGCCTGCGTGCACACACACGCCACCGCCACCGCGCGGCCCTCGCGGGCCACGAACCGCACACCTTCCCCCTGGCACTCGGCGCAGGGCGCATTGCTGGCTTCAGGACGGGCGCTCATCGGCTTTTGGACTGTCCTCTCAGAGCAGGAACGGCTTGGGCGGGACCTGGAACAGCTCACTTCCGGCGGCGAGCATCTGCATCTGAAGCGTGCGGCGATACCGGGCGGGCGCCATCGCGCGCGGGCGCTGACCACGGCGGGCGCGCACGGCGAGGCCCACTTGCACCCGCTGCTGGCGCGGCATCTCGTGCAGCGAGGCGCGCATGGCGGCGATGGCCCGCGTCCAGAAGGCCTCGACCCCTGTCTTGAGCAGGCCCTCGGACTCGCGCGCCAAGGTCAGCCAGCCGTCCTGTGCCGGCAGCCGCTGGGCCCGCGCGGCGTCGAACAGCTCGTCGGCCAGCGAGCGCCGCCCCTGGACCTCCTGCAGCTTGCGCTGGGCCTTCAGCGACTTCGCCAGCATCGCCTCGACCCGCGGCCGCACCGCCTGCAGGGACACCGGCAGCTCCAGGGCGCCCCGCGCCGTGCCGCCGCCGCGCGACTTCATCGCCTTCTGGGCCGCGCGCACCACCAGGACCACCTCGGCGAGCGGCAGGCCCGCCGCGTGCCAGGAGAGCGCGAGCTGCGCGTCCGCCGGCGACAAGACGAGCCCCGCCCTGGACCGCGACAGCTCGCGCGCCAGCGTCTCGACGTAGTCCTTGGCTGCCTGCGCCACGTGGCCCTCCTCCCCGACATGCACCCTAGCGCCACCCTCCGACATCGACCGTCCACGGAGCGTGGGATGCGCGTTCAAACACATGCGATAAATGCGCGTCAAGACTAAGGAATTGACGCCAGTTTCACCACTGGTTGTCCACAGGAGGGCGCCCGCTTGGGCCCGCGGATCCAGGGCGGATTCGGCCGCTGTCCACAGGCCCTGGCCACCTGTCCGATTCGGCGCGTGTGGACGGCTTGCGCTACAACACGGTTCCGATGACCGACTCCGGATCGCGCAAGAGTGACCCGCCCAAGACGCCGACCCTGCCCGACCGGCCGGTGTCGCTCAAGCCGGGCCACGACAAGACGCTGCGGGACCTGAAGCTGACGCTCCCGCAGGCGCCCAAGGCCGAGACGCTCCCGGATCGGCCTGTCGCCTTCCCCGCCAAGGTGCGCACCGATCCCGACCGGCCCTCTGCCAAGGCCGAGCCGCTGCACCCGCGCTGGATCGTGCTCGACGCGGCCCTCGACCGGCACCTCTGCGCCGACGCCCGCGAGGCCTCGGATGTGGCCCGCATCCGCGCGTTCCTGCGCGACCACGCGGCCGACGCGCACCTGCGCACGCAGCTCCTGGGCCACCTGACCGGCTCGGGCTTCGTGCTCGACTCGACGAGGACGAAGGTACTCCTCCTGCACCACGCGCGCCTCCTGCGCTGGCTGCAGCCGGGCGGCCACGGAGAGGGCGAGCTCGACTTCCGCCAGGTGTGCCTGCGCGAGATCGCCGAGGAGACAGGCCTTGTGGCCGCGGACCTGACCGCGCTCGTGCCCCACGGCGCGCCGGCGTATGAGGCGACGCTGTTCGACGTGGACATCCACCCGATCCCGGCGAACGAGAAGCGCAAGGAGCCCGCCCACGAGCACCTGGACCTGCGGTTCGCCTTCGTCGCGCGCGCGGGGGCCGAGCCGAGGCTGTCAGACGAGTCGACAGGCCTCAAGTGGCTGCCGCTGAGCGAGCTGCCGGAGAACGCGGACGCGGCGATGAAGCGGGCGTTCGAGAAGCTGCGCGCGGCGGTGAAGTAGCGGGGGCGTTGGCGTCGAGAAGATGATCGACGCGCCGCAGGTGCAACAGAAGCGCGGCCCCCTGGGGGGTGAGCGTTGGCGTTGGCGTTGAGCGTTCTGCGTCTGCGTGAGCGTTCAGCGCTGGTGGTCCTTCGTACGCACGGCTCGCTTCTTCTGCGTCTCCGCTGGCTTCTTGGCCGCCACAGCCTTCGACGGCTTGGCTCTCTTGGCCGCCGGCCTGGTTGCGGCCTTCCCCGCGACTCCTCCCGCGAGCGCCGCCATCGCGGCCTCGGCCAGCCGGCCCCAGGCGTCTGCGTGCTTCTTCGGCACCACCACCCAGGCCTTCATCGGCCGGCCCATGCCCGAGGGATCGAACAGCCCCGCCCCCGCGAGCGCCAGCGCCTCCGCGTGCGGCGCGCCCTCGAGCTTGAACACGAGCCGGTCCCCGAACACGCCCGCGAAGGCCTTGCCCGCGAGCTTGAGCGACGGCATGCCGAACATCGCGCTCGCTTCGGCGCCCCGGGCCGCCAGCGTCGCAGCGATGGCCTCGTAGCGTTCCTTGGTGCCTGCGCTCGTCGGCTCGGGCCGCTTCATGGTTTCTTCTCCTCGGAGTCCTGCGTGTACTCGACGGGCGTCGTGCGCCACCCGAGCCGCAGCGAGAGCATGCGCACGCCGAAGGTGATGGCGATCGAGCCCCACGCCGCTTCTTGCGCGTCCACGTGCAGCTTGCTCGCGAACACGGCGAAGAGCCAGGCGCCGATGATGGACGCGATGGCGTAGAACTCGCTCGGCCGGAAGAGCATCGGCTCCTCGCGCACCAGCACGTCGCGCACGAGGCCGCCGCCGACCGCGTTCACCGTGCCGACGAGCGTGGCCGCGAGGATGCCGAGGCCCGCCTGCAGCGACTTCTGCGCGCCGACGACCGCGTAGATGCCGAGGCCGAGGCCGTCGATGACGGAGATTGCGAGCGAGAGCCGCTGCAGGTAGCGCGCGAAGAACATGCCGATCGCGGCGCCGCCGAGCACCGCGAGCAGGTAGCGGCCGTCCTGGAGGATGGCGAGCGGGCCCGTGTTCAAGAACACGCCGTCGCGCAGGAGCGCCCCGCCCAGGCCGGCCGAGAGCGACAAGACGAGCACGCCGATGAAGTCGTACCGCTTGCGCGCGGCCGTGATCGCGCCGGTGGCCGCGAAGATCACGGTCGCGGCGAGGTCGTAGAAGATGGGCAGGTGGAACTGGCCGGTGAGCATGGACGCGCCATGATAACCGCGCGGATCGACTTGGGTGCGCCGCGATGCCGCAGGCCCCGAGATTCCGCGGCCGGGCGCACCGGCGCGTACCTCCAACATGCGACGGGCGGCGACCTTTGACGGCCACCGCCCGGAGCACTTGTCGATTCGGAGTCGCTACGAGCTGCCGACCTCCGGGCGAGTTCGCTAGCTGCAGCCCATCGAGTTGCCGCAGTTCAGGCACTTGTAGCAGGTGCCGTTGCGCACCGTGATGTGCCCGCAGCCGTCGCAGAACGGTGCGTCGCCCGAGAGGTTGCGCAGGAGCTCATCCTGCGCGCTCGCGGCCCGGCGGTTGCCCGCGACCGGCTGGCCAGCCACCACGGCGGGGGGCGGGTTGGACGGCTTCTGCGCCGCCTTGGCCACCACCGCGGGGCTCATCGGGGCCGGCTGGCTGCCGGGCTCGGCGCCCATGTTGGCGGCGGGCGTCGACGCGGCCTGCTCCGGCGTCACGTGCGCGAGGTCGTCGCGGTGCAGGTACTCGACGGCCAGCGCGCGGAACACGTAGTCGATGACCGAGGTGGCGAACTTCACGCGGTCGTGTCCCTGCACCGGGCCCTGCGGCTCGAAGCGGGTGAACACGAACTGCTCGACCAGGATGTCCAGCGGCACCCCGTACTGCAGCGCGATCGACACCAGCATCGCAAAGCAGTTCATCACCGAGCGCAGCGCCGCGCCCTCTTTGTGCATGTCGATGAAGATCTCGCCCAGCGCGCCGTCCTCGTACTCACCGGTGCGCAGGAAGACCTTGTTGCCACCGACCTTGGCCTCTTGCGTGAGCCCGTGACGCTTGGCCGGCAGGCGCCGACGCTGCGTGGCCGCGAGTGGCGAGGGCGCAGGCACCGCGGACACGGCCGGCTTCTGCACCAGCGCGGCCTCGGCCATCTTCAGCGCGACCTCGGGGGTGACCTTCATCATCCCCGCGATCTGCGCGGCCAGCGCCTTCACGTCCTTGGCCGGCTCGATGGGCTCCTTCTTCTTGTCCTTGTCGCCCGCCGAGAGCGGCTGCGAGAGCTTGCTGCCGTCGCGGTAGATGGCGATGGCCTTGAGGCCGAGCTTCCACGAGTCGGTGTGGATCTGCTCGACGTCCGCCACTGTGGCGTCGGCCGGCATGTTGATGGTCTTCGAGATGGCGCCCGAGAGGAACGGCTGCGCCGCCGCCATCATGCGCACGTGACCCATCGGCTCGATGTAGCGTGTGCCGAGCGGACCGCAGCGGTTCGCGCAATCGAACACCGCGTAGTGCTCGACCTTGAGGAACGGCGCGCCCTCCACCGTCTGGCGCCCGCACACGGTGAGCGAGTCGGCGTCGATCTGCGCGGCCGTGTAGCCGAGCTTCTCGAGGACCGCCGCGCCCTTCGCGTTGGGCTTGAGGCCCAGCCGCTCGAGGCAAGCCGCGCCCAAGACGTGCGGCGCGAACGCTTGGCGCAGATCGAACACGCTCTCCAGCGTCTTCTCGATCTTGGCCACCTCGGCCTCGGTCAGCCCGCGCGCGACCAGCTCGACGGGCGAGAAGTTGGCCGTGCTCTTGAGCGACGCGGTGCCGCGCACGAAGTCGACGATCGCCTGCACCTCAGCCGGCGCGTAGCCCAGCTTCTTGAGCGCGCGCGGGACGCTCTGGTTCACGATCTTGAACGAGCCGCCGCCCGCGAGCTTCTTGAACTTGATGAGCGCGAAGTCGGGCTCGACGCCCGTCGTGTCGCAGTCCATGAGGAGCCCGATGGTGCCCGTGGGCGCCAGCACCGTCGCCTGCGCGTTGCGGTAGCCGTGCTGCTCACCGAGCTTGACCGCGCGCGCCCAGCACTCGTGCGCCGCCGCGAGCAGCTCCGCCGGCGCCAGGTCGCTGTTGATCTGGTGCGAGGCCGCCTCGTGCATGCGCATGACGTCGAGCATCGGCTCGCGGTTCGCCGCGTAGCCCACGAACGGGCCCTTGGTCGCCGCCATCTCAGCCGAGAGCGCGTACGCCTCGCCCGTCATCACCGCCGTGATCGCGCCAGCCACCGCGCGGCCCTCGTCGGAGTCGTACGGGAGGCCCTGCACCATCAGCAGCGTGCCGAGGTTCGCGTAGCCCAGGCCCAGCGGACGGTACTGGAAGCTGCGCTCGGCGATGCGCTTGGTGGGGTAGCTCGCGAGGTCGACCGCGATCTCCTGCGCCAGGAAGAACACGCGGCAGGCGTGCTTGTAGCCCTCGACGTCGAAGACGCCCGTCTTCTCATCGAGGAACTTGAGCAGGTTGAGCGAGGCCAGGTTGCAGGCCGTGTCGTCGAGGAACACGAACTCGCTGCACGGGTTGGACGCGTAGATGCGGTCCGTGTTCTTGCACGTGTGCCAGCGGTTGATGGTGTCGTCGTACTGCAGGCCCGGGTCGGCGCACTTCCACGCGGCCTCGGCGAGCTCCTGCCACAGCTCCTTGGCGTTGAGCTTCTCGACCACCTCGCCGGTGGTGCGCGCGATGGTGTCCCAGCCCGCGCCCTTGGCCACGGCGTCCATGAACTTGTCGCTCACGCGGACCGAGTTGTTCGCGTTCTGGCCCGAGACGGTCTTGTAGGCCTCGCCGTTGAAGTCATTCGAGTAGCCGGCGGCGATGAGCGCGGAGACCTTCTTCTCCTCGCGCGACTTCCACTGGATGAAGTCCTTGATCTCCGGGTGATCCGCGTCCAGGACGACCATCTTGGCCGCGCGGCGCGTGATGCCGCCCGACTTGGTGGCGCCGGCCGCGCGATCGAGCACCTCGAGGAAGCTCATCAGGCCGCTGGACGTGCCGCCGCCCGAGAGCCGCTCGGTCTTGCCGCGCAGCTTGGAGAAGTTCGTGCCCGAGCCCGAGCCGTACTTGAAGACGCGCGCCTCGTCGTGGACGAGGTCGAAGATGGCGTCGAGGCTGTCGCCGCAGCTCTGGATGAAGCAGGCCGAGACCTGGGGCCGCGTGTACGCGTCGGCCATCTCGTGCGCGACGCCGGTCTGCAGATCGACCGCGAAGTTCCCGCCCGAGCCGAGGATCTTGTACTCGTGGAAGAGGCCGCAGTTGAACCACACGGGCGAGTTGAACGCGCCGATCTGGTTCACGAGGTAGTACGAGAGCTCGGCCTCGAACGTCTCGGCGTCCTCAGGCGACGCGAAGTAGCCGCCCTGGGCCTCGCCGGCCGTGCGCAGCGTGTGCGCGACGCGCTTGACGAGCTGACGCACGCTCTCCTCGGCGCCCGACTTGGTGGGCACGCCGGCCTTGCGGAAGTACTTGGAGACGGCCACGTCGGTGGCGAGCTGCGACCAGCTCGCGGGGACCTCGGCGTCGTCCATCTTGAAGACGACCTCGCCGTCGGCGCCGGAGATCTTGGCGGGGCGGCGCGTCCACTCGACGTCGTTCAGGACCTCAGCGGCTGTGACGCCGGGCTTGGTGATGCGGCGCTGGACCTTGATGCCCGCGCCCGTGCCCTTGGGGATGCTGAGCTTCTTGGGGGCCGCCGCTGTGCTCACGCTCGCCACCGAGCCGCTGCTGCCGCTCGAAGTGGTCGCGCCCGCCGGTGCCGCCGACATCGCCTCGCCGCTCTTCGTCTCCGCCATCAGAATCCCTCTTCGTGGCCGCCGCACCGGCCAGTTTCAAGAATGAAAAGCCCACCGTCGAGCCGTGCATGGAGCCGTCGCGCTCCAGGCACCTGCGCTCGGCAGGTCCTGCTGAAAAGTGTTTGGATGAACCGCCCTACCGCACCACCAACCGCCCGCTACGTCCCGACCCGCATCTTCACCAATGCCCGACCACTGAACGGATGTCTACTGATTCGTTGCACGGAATGCACGTTCCGATCACGCCTGCTGCCCACGTCCACTGCGTTGGACATCCATCCTCGATCCGGTCGGGGGCGGCGGCACGGTGGCTCGTCGGATCCCCTTGGATCGATTGCTGGATCTCCTGGATCCGGCCCGCGGCTGGGGCTCAAATCCGAGGCTGCTTAGATCACGACCGGGCCTCGAAGTCAAGATTGTTCACACAAGCACTTGTGGCGACGCAATGCGTAAGCACCTAGCCCTTGGGGGTTGTCCACAGGTTGTGTGCTCTGTGTGGACAGGCACAAGACCGCGATGATCGCCGTGATTTCGTCAACTGCCCACAAGTTGGACACCGCGATCTGTGGGACGCCAAACGTTCGCGCCGCGTGTGGCGATTGTGCGTGGTCCGGGTGGCGGGGAGGTGGCAGGGGGAGCAAGTGCGAGGAGGGAGACTGAGGCAGGTGAAATCTTTTAACCGGGGAGTTGCGAGGGGTTGGAGGGGTGGGTGATGCGCCGGGCCTACAGACACAAGGGCGGGAACGCGGTCGGAGCGGACACTGAACGGGGGACGCTGAACGCCAACGCCAACGCTCAACGCCAACGCCAACGCCAACGCCAACGCTCAACGCCAACGCTCCACGCTCAACGCCAACGCTCAACGCTCAACGCTCAACGCTCAACGCCAACGCTCAACGCTCATCGTGTAGCGCCCCGCCCCACCCCTGACTATTTACCCTTCCCTTGCCCGCCAAAACTTGCTAGACCGCGCCCCCCTATGGCTACCCGCACCCTCACCGAGTTCGCAGGCACCCTCATCCGCATGGCCTCTCGCGCTGAAGTCGACGCGAAGAAGGCGCTTCCGAAGGAGCTCAAGGCCGTCGCGCCTGCTCCGGTCCCGGAGGGCGAGGTGACTGCACAGCCGCACGCCGACCACAAGAAGGGCGCGGGCGAGGTTCCGCACGCCGAGCCTGAGGTCGAGGGCGGGCCGGGCGAGAAGTCGGAGAGCGGCGCGTTCTCGTCGGCCACCGAGGCGACGGACGAGGAGATGGCCAAGGAGAAGGCGGCTGAGGCTGCTCCTGCCGCGGCCAAGCCGGAGATGGAGGCCGAGACGGACGCGGTGAAGGCGATCCTGGATGAGGCCGTCTCCAAGGCGACCAACACCACCGGCGACCGTCTGGCGCGTCTGCGCGAGGCGCTCAAGGCCGTGGGCCACAAGGCCGATCGCGTGCGTCTCGTGCGCGTGTACGGCATGGAAGAGGCGGTCGCGGGCGCGTCGAAGGTGGGCGAGCACCAGTACCTCGTGGACCTGCTCCCGGCCTCGATGAAGCAGGAGTTCAAGGATCCGCGCGACGACGGCAAGGGCGGCAAGCGCGGCCCGAAGCGTCCGCAGATGGGCGGCGGCAAGCAGAAGGGGCCCGAGGGTTCGCTCGAGGGCAGCTTCTCGATGGAGAGCGTGGCGCAGGATCGCAAGAACGAGCGCGCGCTGGGCGGCGGCCGTGGCCGCGGTGGTCCGGGTGGTCCTGGCGGCGGTCGTCCGGGCGGGCGTCCTGGTGGCCGGCCCGGCGGGCGTCCGGGCGGCGGTGGGCGGCCGGCCTCGAAGTAGTTGATTTGCTTTACTGATTCGCTCGTTCTCGACGCGCAGGGCTGGGATGACCGGCCGGCGCGTCGAGACGCTTCGGGGCTTGGGCCCCGGGCACCGGCAACCGACCGACGCGACGGTTCCGTTCGGGCCGCTACAAAGGGCAACAAAGGGACGACACCAGCATGATCGACATCCGGAACTCGCACGTCCGCACAGGGTTTGGTCTCGCCGCGGGCCTCGCCGTTGGCCTCGTGCTCTCGCTGTCGCTCTCGTCGCCGGTGGCGGCGCAGGAGGCGGGCGGCTGCGGTAAGGACACCGACTGCAAGGGGAGCCGCGTGTGCATCAAGCACGTGTGCGTGGACCCGCCGGCGGTGCGCGCGTGCGGCAAGGACACGGACTGCCCGGGCGAGGAGATCTGCCTCGCCAAGAAGTGCCAGCTCCCCAAGCCGAAGCCGGGCGCGGACATGAGCCTGCCTGCGGCGCAGCCCGCGCAGCCGGACAAGGCGCCGCCGCTGCCCGAGGCCAAGCCTGCGCCCGCGCCGGCGACGGAGACGACGGTGGGGCCTGGCGGAGTGCTGGTGACGGTGCCCGCGCAGCCGGTGCAGAAGGCCGCGCCGCCGCCCGAGCCGAAGCCGGAGCCCAAGCCAGAGACGAAGGCCGCGCCCCCGCCGGAGAAGCCGAAGCACGAGGCCGCGCCGGAGACGAGGCCCGCGCCCAAGAAGGTCGAGGAGGCCGCGTCGACGCCGGCGCCGCCGCTCGTGCTGGTGCTGGACCCGCCCGCGGGCGCGAAGAAGGACGAGGCGAAGGCGGAGGCGAACAAGGACGAGCCGGGCGGGCCCGGGCAGCTCATCGGCGGCGCGCGGGTGGGAATCGGCTTGCACCGCTGGGCGTCGTACAAGCCGCTCACGGACACGACGAGCGACGAGACCGACTTCGGGTTCAAGCTGGGCCTGGACGGCGGCGTGCGCGTCTCGGAGCACGTGGCGCTGCAGCTCGTCGGGGAGTTCGGCTACACGTTCATGGTCGACGGCGTGCACGCCTGGCAGGTCGCGGTCGGCGGAGGGCTGCGCATCGACCGGCTGTGGCCTGGGTGTGTCGGGATCGCAGGAGTGGGCAGCTTCGGCACCATCAGCAGCGACACCTTCTCGCTCGACTTCTCGGGCGGCGGCCTCCTCATCGACGGCGGCTACACCATCACGGGGCCCTGGTCGGTGCACGGGCAGGTGGGTTTCTTGTTCCTGAACCAGAACCTGTCGGAGATGCAGGCGACGATCGGCCTGAGGTTCGGGAACTAGACTGCTGACCGGCTGCCTGTCGGCAGCGTTGTGCTGGGGTCGCAGCACCAGGCACGCGCCCCGAGCAAGCGCGCTCGCGAGCTCAGCGGATCACAGCGGCCGCGTGTTGTGCGGCAGCGCGCGATCGATGAGGGCCGGCTTGGTCTTGCGCGGCTCGCTCATGGCGGCGATGAAGGCCTCGCGGCCGAGCGTGTAGCGCTTGTTGTTCGCGCGCTCGTAGCCGATGGTCGAGTGCGTCTTCTGCGCGTAGTCGTGGCCCGGGAAGACGAGCGTGTCATCGGGGAGCGACATCAGGCGCGTGAGGCTCTCCCACTCGGTTGCGGTGTCGCCGGTGGGCAGGTCGGTGCGGCCGGTGGCGCCGATGAGCAGCGTGTCGGCGGAGAGGACGCGGTCGTCGAGGAGCAGCGAGAGCGAATCGGCGGTGTGGCCCGGCGTGCTCCAGACGCGGATGGAGAGCTGACCGAGCGTGAGGACGTCGCCCTCGTGCAGGGGCAGGTGGACGCTGCCCGAGGGAGAGCCCGCGGTCTTGCCGCCCAGGCGCTCGACCAGCGTGCGTGAGCCCGAGAGGTGGTCGGCGTGCGTGTGCGTGTCGAGCGCGAGCAGGAGGGACAGGCGCTGGTCTGAGAGCACCTGGATGTAGCGGTCGACCTTGTCTTCGAGAGGGTCGACGAGGATGGCCTCGCGGGCCGACTGGCTGGCGATGAGGTAGCTCTTGCAGTCGAGGCCTTCGTTGAGCTCGGCGAAGAGGAGATCGGCGTGGGCCATGCGCGGCTGATACCGCAACCGGATCGCGAGCGAAAGGCTCAGCGCGTCGAGAGCGGCGCCAACGCTCAACGCCAACGCCAACGCCAACGCTCAACGCCAACGCTCAACGCCAACGCTCAACGCCAACGCTCAACGCCAACGCGCAACGCACCCTGCCCTGATTTGTCCGCTTCCCGGCTTGGCCGCATGTCGGGGGTGTCTGCTAGCGTGACGGCATGACCTACATCCACGGGGCCACCGACTCGGTCGAGACGGCGCGGCTGGAGAAGCAGGCGCGGTTCCTCTCGCGTTGGATCCTCGACGGGTTCGACGTCGGGCCGGGTGCGCGGCTGCTCGACCTGGCGTGCGGCGTGGGCGCGATGGCGCGGCGGCTGCGGGCGCGGTTTCCGGATGCGCACATGGTGGGGAGCGACCTGTCGATGGCGCAGCTTCGGGCGGCGCGCAGCTTCACCTCGGATGCGGACGGGCCGATCCCGTGGGTGAACGCGGACGCGTCGCGGCTGCCGTTCCGGTCGGCGGCGTTCGATGCGGTGCACTGCTCGTGGCTGCTCGAGCACGTGCCGCAGCGGGCGATGGTGCCGATCCTGAGCGAGGCGAGGCGCGTGCTCAAGCCCGGGGGCGTGGCGCAGTTCACCGAGGTGGAGAACGAGTCGCTCGCGTTCTGGCCGCGGCTGCCGCTGGTGGAGGACCTGGCGCGGGCCCTGTGGAAGGCGCAGCAGGACGGCGGCGGGGATCCGATCGTGGGGCGCAAGCTGTACGGGCTCGCGATGCAGGCGGGGTTTCGGGATGTGCAGGTGCTGCCGCACACGTTCCATCTGCACGCGGGGTCGCCGTACGGGTACTTCCGGGGCGTCTTGGAGGAGTTTGCGGAGATTCTGGAGAGCGCGCAGGATACCTTGAAGGACCCGCTGGCGGAGCGGATCCCGGAGGCGGCGCGGATGCTGAGGGACCTGCAGAACGTGCCGGGGTCGAGCTTCACGTACACGTTCTTCCGGGCGCGAGGGCGGAACTGAAGGGGCCGCGATGCACAGGCTGGCGGCGCTCATCCTGGGAGTGGCGGTCCTCGCGGATTGCAAGGAGATCCCGGGGTGGGTGGAGTACTTCGTGCGTCTGCCTCATCTAGAGCAGGAGGCGAAGTTCAAGGAATTCAGCGACGCAGATCGCCTCGACGTGGCCATCTACGCGCCGCAACTGACGAGGCCTCCCGACACCACTTACCAGCGACTGGTGATTTCGCTGGGCAAGGCGATCGTTCCGCTCGCCGTCGCACGCGCATCGTGCGCGACGGACGATGCCTTCAAACACCTTGTCAGCGTGCTCTCGCTGGTCAACGAGCGGCGATATCGCCTGAAATCGGAAGATGAGCTTCACAAGCGCGTCGTCGCCCGGCTCGGCGCGATGAAGTCCGAGGGGCAGCAGTACGAAACGGGCAAGATCGTCGACGCGATCTGGCCGCCTGACGAGGGGAAGCGAGCAGCGACGAGCACGCCCTGAGGGTATGGGGCAGCGCTCCTACGACGCCCCCGGCATCGGCAGCGTGGTGACCGGATTGTGCGCGTCGTCGAGCCGCTTGGCCTGCGCGCTCAACAGGTCGCTGCGCGACAGCATCGCCACGGGCACGTGTGGGCTTGCGCGCTCGACCACGGGCAGGCGGCCCACGGACTCGCGGACCATCTGATCGGCGGCCTCGCGCAGCGTGCTGTCGGTGAAGCAGACCACGGGGGTGCGGCGGATCGCGGTGCGCACGAGGTCTGTGGCCGTGCGTGCGGGGTCGAGGAGGTCGCGGCGGGTGACGACGCCGGCGAGCTTGCCGCCGTCGAGCACGGGGAAGCCCTGGTGGCCGTGGCCGGGGGCGTGGCTGGCGAGGAAGGCGCGGGCGTCGGTGAGTG
>JAFEBC010000300.1 GCA_018266095.1 Deltaproteobacteria bacterium | reverse complement strand
GGTGCACGGCCTGCTCGGCCATCGACTGCGTGCCCTGGTCGGCCAGGACGCAGAGCGTGGCGCAGGGGCCGAAGACCTCGTCCTTGTGCAGGATGGACGCCTGCGCGGGCAGGGCGCACTCGAGCAGCGTGGGGCCGACGAAGTAGCCCTTCTGGGGATCGGCCGCGAGCGGCGTGATGTCGGCGCCGCCGTGCACCACCTTGGCCTCGGCGAGGAGGCGCGCGATGCCGGCCTTCACGTCGCGCTGCTGATCGGCCGTGGCCACAGGACCCATGGTCACCTCGCTGCGCGCGGGATCGCCCACGCGCACGGCCGAGAGCCGCTCGATGAGCGCGTCGCGCACGTCAGGGAGGCGCGCCCCCGGCACGAAGATGCGGCGGATGGCCGTGCACTTCTGGCCCGCCTTCTGCGACAGATCGCGCGCCACGTCGGCGATGAAGATGTCCCACGCGGGTGAGCCGACCTCGACGTCCGGCCCGAGCAGCGCGGAGTTGAGCGAGTCGGCCTCCACGTTGAAGCGCACGCCGCGCGGCCACAGCTTGCCGCCGAGCGCGCCCGCGGTCTTGGAGCTGCCGGTGAACGCGCACACGTCCTGCGAGGTGAGCCTGTCGAGGAGATCGCCCGTCGAGCCGCAGAGGAAGGTGAACGCGCCCGGCGGCAGCGCCTTGGTCTCCACGCAGAGCTGCGAGAGGCGCCAGGCCACGAGCGCCGAGCTGGTCGCGGGCTTCGAGAGGACCGGCATGCCCGCGAGGATGGCGCACGCGAGCTTCTCGGCGGTGCCCCAGGCGGGGAAGTTGAAGGCGTTGATGTGCACGGCCGCGCCCGTCTTGGGCGTCCAGAGGTGCACGCCTGCGTAGCGCGCGGTGCGGCCGAGCTGCACGCTGTCGCCGTCGCGCAGGACCTTGAGGTTGCCGAGCTGCGCGCCGAGGTCCGCGTAGTGCGCGAGCGTGCCGATGGCGCCGTCGATGTCGAACTTGGCGTCGCCGCGCGTGTTGCCGCCGTTGGTCATCGCGAGGCCGATGAGCTCGTCGCGGTGCGCGTGCAAGGTCTTCGAGAGCGCGCGCAGGGCCTCGCCGCGCTGGGCGTAGGTCATCGAGCGCAGCCCCGGGCCGCCGACGCGCCGCGCGTGCTCGAGGGCGGCGCCGAAGTCGATCCCGCCCGTGCCCGTCTGCGCGAGCAGCTCCTCGGTCGAGGGGTTGAACAGCGGCTGGAGAGCGCCCGTTCCGGTGACCCAGGCGTCCTGCACGAAACTCGAGAGCGTGAGCGTCGACATGGCGGGGCGATGTAGCATTTGCGTCATGTCCACGCCAGCGCCCGACGAGTGGAAGCGCCTCGGTGCCGATCACGACCTGCTCGGACGCCGCGTCTTCGCGGTCGATCTCGCGGCCGGACAGGCAAGAGCGGAAGCGCCTCAACGCGGACGCGCGGACGCTGGGAGGGATGCGCCTGGGGCAGATCGGCCGTTGTTGATGCTGCACGGCTTTCCGACGTGCGGCTGGGATTGGGCTCCGATCGCCGAGCAGCTCGCGCAGGGACGGCGGGTGATCATCCCGGATCTGCTCGGCTTCGGGTTCTCGGAGAAGCCGCGCGGGCCGTACACGATCGCGGAGCAAGCCGATCTCGTGATCGCGCTCTTGCGCAAGCTGGGCCTGCTCGACGTCGAGCTCGATCTCGTCTCGCACGACATGGGCGACACCGTGGCCTGCGAGCTGCTCGCGCGGCGGCGCGCGTCGGGAGAGGGCCCGCGCGTGCGCAAGGTGGTGATGCTCAACGGCGGCCTGTTGCCCGAGCTGCACCGGCCCATCCTCACGCAGAAGCTGCTCCGGTCGCCGCTCGCGCCCGCGGTGGTGAAGCTGATGACGCGCGCGCGCTTCGGCAAGGCGCTGGCGAGCGTGTTCGGGCCGAAGACGCAGCCGAGCGAGAAGGAGCTCGACGAGCACTTCATGCTCGTGTCGCGCGACGAGGGCTTGCAGAACTATCCGCAGCTCATCGGCTACATCGCCGAGCGCAGGCAGCACCGGGCGCGCTGGATGGGTGCGCTCACGAACCTGGACGTGCCGCTGCGGCTCGTGTGGGGCGATGTCGACCCGGTGGCGGTGTGGCCGATCGCGGAGGAGATCAAGCGGCTGCGGCCGGCGACGGAGGTGGTGCGGCTCGAGGGTATCGGGCACTACCCGCAGCTCGAGGCGCCGCAGCGGGTGCTGGAGGGGATTCGGGCGTTTCTCGGGTGAAAACAAGAGCGAAAAGCTTCAACGCGGAGGCGCGGAGACGCGGAGGTGAGTCCAGGTTGATTCGCGTGCGCGCAAGGTCCGCGCCGATCGGAGCGACCCCCAGGCCCAAGGATCAACGCCGCACCTGTCTCTTCGATTGGGAGCAGAGGACCAAACCTCCGCGTCTCCGCGCCTCCGCGTTGAGGCTCTTGCAGTTGCAGTTGCGGTTGCTTTGACGACGCGTCCGCTAGTGCGGCGTGCTCGTCGAGGCCCCGGCCGGCTTGTCGTTCATCACCGCCGACTTCGGCGCCGCCAGCGCCTTCGCGGGCCTGGGGAGCGTCTCCGGCATCTCCGCCGCCGCGTACACCGTCCACGCCACCGCGGCCGCGAGGCGCGCGAGATCCGCCGGGTGCACCTTGTCCAGCGTGTCGCCCGCCGAGTGGTGGATGTCGAAGTAGCGCCCGTTGTCCTGCTTCATCGAGAGGTTCGGGATGGGCCCCGAGAGCTCGTCGAGCTTGGTCAGGTCCGCGCCGCCGCCGTCGCTCTCGGAGAGCTCGGCCGCGTCCAGGCTGGTCAGGAACGGCATCCACGGCGCGAAGAGCTTGAGGCCGCCCTCGCCCGCGTGGACCTTGAGGCCCGTCGGGCGGTAGTGGCCCGAGTCGATCTCCATCGCGGCCACGTGGTGCTCTGCCTTGTGCGCCTCGGCGTACGCGTCGCCGCCCTTGGTGCCGTTCTCCTCGTTCATGAACAGGACGCCGCGGATGGTGCGGCGCGGCGCGGGCGCGAGCTGGGCCAAG
>JAFEBC010000002.1 GCA_018266095.1 Deltaproteobacteria bacterium | reverse complement strand
GCTGAAGAAGAGCCGTCCGCCAGGGCCGCCGGCGGAGTTGGTCGAGCTGGTGACGAAGTGGCTCGAGGGCTGCCGGTTCACGCCGAGCAAGCGCGGAGGGCGCGCGGTGCCGGCGAAGATCATCCAGCCGTTCACGTTCAAGCCCGAAGGGAGCCAATAGGTGTCCTTGCGCCTGGCGCTGCTGATTCTGCTCGGAGCGGGCGCGGCGCTCGCGGATCCGTGCGTCCTTCGCGCCCAAGCGCGCGACGAGTCGCTCCGCGTCGAACCGCCAGGCGGCGACGGGTTCAGTATCCCCAAGATCTGGAGCGGCGGAGACCTGACCATCACGCTGCGAGAGGGGGCGCCGGCGAAAGTCGCGGTGCGGACGCAGCACCTGTCGTTTGCGGGCCTCGGAACCGGGCTTCGCTTCCGCGTCAAGCGCGGGACAAGCGCCCTCGGCAGGATGGTGCTGCTGTCTCCTCGAGTGGTCTTGGAGTCCGTGTTTGGCCGAGGCAGCGACGCGCTCGTGACCGCGGTCACCTCGAAGGGGACCCAAGGCCAAGCCGCCGCCCTCAACGTGCCAGTGCCCTGTGAGGCCCTCATCGTCGGGCCCATTCCAGAGGAGACCTCCGTCCCCGACCCAAAGGGAGCGCCGGAACCGGAGGTCGACGCAGATCAGGCGGTCGAGCAGCCCTCGCCCATCGGTCACGGGCATCTGTTGGCGACGCGCCCCGAGCTCCGCTCGTCCCCCGCCGCCGGGGAAGTCCTGCGCGTCGAACTCACGAAGCCCGGCTCGCACGACTTCACGCTTCTGGGTGTCGACCACGGTTGGTCACACATCGCGATCGATCTGATCAACATGCACCTCTCGGGCTGGGTGCCCTCGGAGCAGTTTGAGCGCTTGGACGGCAAGGCCTCGCCAGGTTGGGTTTACGGCGACTCGATCGGCTGTTGCGCCGCGCGTCCGGCCACTCCAGGGACGTCGACGAGGAAGGTCTGGATCTCCCCAGGCGCGATGCTGCACGCGACCGCGGGCAAGGCGCCGTGGGCGAAGGTGCGGTCCCGCATGCGAGTGACCATCGAGGCGGCCCCCGACGCTGAGTGGGTCCAAGTCTTGGCTCTTCCAGACCTCGACCTGGGTTGCCGGCACGAACACGCGTGGGTGCGCGCGAGCGATGTGCGGGAGCTCGAGTAGCCGGCCTGCACTTCCCCATCGACGCCCCGCATCCCCTCTCGTACAGTGCCCCTCTCACCCGGGAGCCCCACCATGCGCACGCTCATCGAACACGGCACCGTCGTCACTCCCTCGGACACCTTCGCGGCCGACGTCCTCATCGAGGGCGAGACCATCGCCGCGGTCGGCAAGAACCTCGCCGCCCTCTTCCACGGCAACATCGACCGCCGCATCGACGCGACCGGCAAGCTCGTCATCCCCGGCGGCATCGACGTGCACACGCACCTGGACATGCCCTTCGGCGGCACGTTCTCCGTGGACGACTTCGAGAGCGGCACCATCTCGGCCGCGTGCGGCGGGACGACCACGCTCGTGGACTTCGCCATCCAGCCGCAGAGCGGACCAGGCCAGTTCGGCTCGCTCAAGGAAGGCCTCGGGATCTGGCACGAGAAGGCCGCGGGCAAGGCCGTGGTGGACTACGGCTTCCACATGATCGTGCGCAACGTCGACAAGACCTCGCTCGCGGACATGGACCACCTCGTCAAGCACGAGGGCGTGACCAGCTTCAAGCTCTTCACCGCGTACCCGGGCGTGTTCTACGTCGACGACGCGAGCATCTTCCGCGCGCTGCGCAAGACGGGCGACAACGGCGGCCTCATCTGCATGCACGCCGAGAACGGGCCGGTGATCGACGTGATCATCGAGGAGGCCAAGGCGCGCGGCGAGACGGCGCCCATCTGGCACGCGCTCACGCGGCCGCCGCGGCTCGAGGGCGAGGCGTCGCACCGCGTGCTGGCGCTCGCGGAAGTCGCGAAGGTGCCGCTCTACATCGTGCACTTGTCGGCGGCCGAAGCGCTGGAGCAGGTGCGCGAGGCGCGCGATCGCGGCGTGCGCGCGTACGCGGAGACGTGCCCGCAGTATCTCTTCCTCGACCAGACGAACTACGAGGAGCCCGACTTCGGCGGCAGCAAGTACGTGATGAGCCCGCCCTTGCGCGCGCCCGGGAACAACAAGTCGCTGTGGCACGGGCTCAAGCTGGACGACCTGCAGGTCATCAGCACGGATCACTGCCCGTTCTGCATGAAGGAGAAGCGGCTGGGCGAGAACGACTTCGCCAAGATCCCGAACGGCGCGCCCGGCGTGGAGACGCGCCTGTACCTGACGTACCAGGGCGTGCGCGAGGGCAAGATCAGCCTGAACCGCTGGGTGCAGCTCAACTCGGCGGCGCCCGCGATGATCTTCGGCATGGTGGGCAAGAAGGGCACGCTCGCGCCCGGCGCCGACGCGGATGTGGTCGTGTGGGATCCCGAGAAGAAGCACACGCTCTCGGTGAAGGCGCACCACTCGAAGGCCGACTACAACCCCTACGAGGGCCGCGAGGTCGTCGGCGGGCCCACGCACGTGCTCTCGCGCGGCAAGGTCGTGGTCGAGGGCGGCCAATTCATCGGCAAGAAGGGCGACGGCAAGTTCGTCAAGCGCGGGCTCACGCTGGCTTGAGGGGTCGCGGCGACCACGGAGTTCGCGGTACAACCGTCGCGATCGGAGGTGCGCCTTGAGGAACGCGTTGCTGACACACTCGCTGCGCTCGCTGACGCTCTTGGTGCTCCTCTGCGCGGGCTGCAAGGACAACTCGCGGCCGCCGTCCTTGGGCGAGCAGCTCTCCGTGGCGCAGCCGGGCAATGTCGCGTCGCAGATCTTCGCGCAGGGCATCGTGCTGCCGACCAGCGCGACCGAGGCGTTCACCACCTCGAAGGACGACGAGAAGCACCTCTACGTGCACGTGGTGCGCGGCGCCGGGCACCAGGCCGAGAAGCTCAAGACCGAGGGCTGGTGGTCCATCGAGGGCGTCGGCGCGGGCGCGGCGGGCACGCAGAAGATCATGGTCACGTTCGAGCTGGACGCGCAGGGCGCGCTCACGATCAGCGCGCGGCAGGAAGACAAGAAGCTCTCGGTGAAGAAGTTCGAGGGCGCGACCGACAAGCTCAAGGCCGCGCGCCTTCTCGATCCCGACGATGAGGACGATCTCGTCGAAGAGCAGGACGAGAACTAGTTCGCGTTACGAACCAGTTCAGCGCAGGCGGCGGGCCTAGAACGACCCCGTCCACGCGAAGGCCATGCCCGCTTGACCTTGGCCGTCGAGGATGGGCGCCACGCTGAGCGGGCCGTTGACCAGCCTGTCGCCGTCGACGCCGCTGACGTACGCGTCGAGGATGTTGAGCACCCACAGGCTGCCGCCCACGATGAGCGCGATGTTGCGCGCGGTGTAGCGGTTCTCGGCCTTGGTGCGCAGGCTCTCGGCGGCTGCGCTGCGGTCGTCGGCGGTGCACTGGCCCACGGGCTTGCCGGCCACGGCGCAGAGCGCGTCGGGCGAGGTGGTGTTCTTGTAGTCGCTCTCGGCGGCGCTGCCGAGGAGCTGGAACACGAGGCCCGAGCCCAGCGACGCGGCGACCGCGCCCATGAAGACGAAGCCCTTGCCGGCCTCGCGGTTGTAGATCTGGCCCCAGCCCGGGATGAGCAGCGAGCGGAAGACCGCGTCCTTCTTGCTCCGCAGCACCACTGCATCGGACGAGAGCGCGACGAGGTTCGCGGCCGGCACCGATTGGCTCGAGGCGCCGATGGTCTCGGCCGTCTCCGTGGTGACCAGGCGCGCGTCGATGAGGTAGCGGTCGCCCGCGTCGGCCACCGAGCCCATCACCAGCACCTGCGCGTCGGCGAGCTTGCCGATCTCGGGCGCGTTCGTCGCGTCGGCGGCGCCGCTCTGGCCCAGCTTGATCTCGCCCATGACCTGCTGGAGCTTCTGGCGCTCGACCAGGAAGAGGCCGTGGTCGCGGTGCAGCGCGGTCGAGAGCTCGGCGGTCACGATCGCGCCCAATTCACGCTTGCGCGCCTCGCTGCCCGTCTCGGTGAACGGCAAGACCGCGACGTGCTGGTAGCGCGCGTTGCCCGTGCGCTTGTCCAGGGCCGCGACGAGCTCATCCGCGAGCCGGCGCATGGCCACGTCCACGCTCTGCGACTGCGTGGCGCCCGCGCTGCGACCCGGAGCGGCAGCGGCCACGCCCTCGATGGCCTGCCCGCGCGGCGGTGCAGCGGGCGCCACGGCGGCCTGCGCAGCGCCGCCCAGCGTGGCGCTCTCGCTCGCGAGCGTCTTGCCCGTCGACACCTGGACCAGCCGCACCTCGGCCTTGAGCGGCGCGCCCGCGTCGCCTCCGAGGACGTCGCCGGTGACGATGGCCTGCACCGGCAGCGACGCTTCATTCCGGGTCTTGGCCTTCTCGGACTGCGCCTTCTGCACGGCGTCGAAGTCGGCCACGCGCAGCTTGCCGCCGGCCGCGAGCTGCGCCGCGATGGCCTCCGCGAGGTGCCGGGCCTGGCCCGTTCCCTTGGCCGCGCCCGTCTCGCCGAACGGCTTGACCGTCACCGACGTGACCGCGGGCTCCGCCTTCGCCGCCGTCAGTTGACTCAGCAACGATGCCGCGATGCGCTTGCCTGCAGCCTCGGCCTCTTCCGCCCGTGTAGGCGCGGCACCCACCAGCAGGAGAGCCAGTGGAATCGCGGTCCAGAGCGTCTTCGAGTTGGTCACGTGACCCTCCCAGGCCGCCAGCGGCAGGCTGGCTCATGACAGACCGCACTGTATCTGAAAGGTGACATCCGTGACGATCTGAACGTTTACCGGGTAGGATTCTTCCTATGGATCAACAGATCGTCACTGCGCAGCTCCATCTGTCGTCCACGCTGCGCGAGCCGGCCCCCAGCGAGATCCAGGCCGCGGGTGCGCTGCTCGATCAGCTCCAGGCCGAGGCGAAGGCGCTGGGGAGCGCGGCGGCGGCGGCGCCCGTGCACTACGCGATGGGGCGCGTGTGGATCGAGCGGCTGGGCGATCCGCAGAGCGCGGCCATCTGCTACCAGAACGCGTTCACGCTCGACCCGAAGTACCGGCCCAACCTCGAGGCGGCGCGGCGGCTGTTCGCGTCCGAGGGCCGGCACGATCGCGCGCTGGCGCTGCACGAGCGCGAGGAGCTCTTGCTGGCGGACCCGGCGGCGAAGGCGGAGTCGCTGCGGGCGCAAGCGCGGCTGCTGTCGACGCAGCTCAAGAAGCCGGTGGAGGCCGCGGCGCGTGTACAGCAGGCGCTGGCCCTGCAGCCGGACCATCCGGGGCTCCTGCAGGCGGCGGTGCAGGCGGCCGAGGACCAGGGCGACAAGCACGGCGCGGCGCGGATCCTCTTGCGCAGCGCGCAGGTGATCAAGGACGACGTGCAGCGCGCGCTCCTGCTGCGGCGGGCGGTGCTGGTGCTGGAGCAGCTCCTGGCCGAGGCGCAGAACAAGCCGCCCACGCCCGCGGGCACCACCGCGCCGCCCATCGCGGAGGGCCGGTCGGTGGCGGAGCTGGAGCCGATGCTCGCCGACACGCTGCGGCGGCTGCACGGCGCGGACCCGGGTGATCCCATCGCCCTCGAGGGCCTCATCGCGAGGGCGCGTGCGACGGGCGCGTGGGATGAGGTCGCCCACCTCTCGCGCGCGCTGGCGGAGCAGTCCAACGCAGCGAGCGATCGGCTGCTGGTGGCGCAGA
Source organism: Deltaproteobacteria bacterium (assembly GCA_018266095.1). GTDB lineage: Bacteria > Myxococcota > Myxococcia > Myxococcales > 40CM-4-68-19 > CAIWCD01. The sequence continues at coordinate 154 of JAFEBC010000002.1, read as the reverse complement.
TCTGCGCGTACAAGCTGGGGCGGCCCACGGAGGCGCTCTCCGAGATCGCGCTGGGCCTGGAGAAGGCGCCGCACGACCCAGGCCTGCGCGCGCTGCAGATCGAGCTCTTGACCGCGCAGAAGCCGGACGAGCTGCCGGCGGCCCTCTCGGAGCG
>JAFEBC010000029.1 GCA_018266095.1 Deltaproteobacteria bacterium | reverse complement strand
GACCACGGGGAAGGCGCTCCAGACGAGCGAGGGCGAGAGCGTGGCTTCGGGGGCAGGCGCGTACGGGTGGTACGCGAGCACGGCGTGATGGATGAGCACGAGCACCGTGCAGAACGCGCGCAGGTGGCCGAGCGCGAGGGCGCGCGGCGGGGCCAGCGAGGTGCCGGCCAGCGGCGTGGCGGCGGCGAGCGGACGTGCGGGGCCATCGGCGCGCTCGAGGGCGCGCTCTGGGAGCGAAGCGGTGTGCATTGGGTTTCCTTCTCAAGGACGGCGTCGGGACTTCAGGGCCACCCAGACCAGGGGCAGCGTGAACACGAACACGAGCGCGAGCAGGGCCTGGGTTGCGCCCCCGAGGTGCAAAGCAGCGACGGCGGTGCGAGCCTCCGCGTCGTCGGCGTGCGGGGCGAAGGCGACGGCGCCCAGCGCGTGGCCGTTCGAGAGCGCGGCCCCGCCGAGGGCTGCGACGTGTCCGAGCGCGACGCCGCCGATGGCGAGGAGACCGATGGCGCTGCCGCCGAGCGAGAAGAGGCCGAGCGCGGCGCCGCCGACCGACACGAGGCCGAGGCTGGCGCTGCCCAGGGAGACGAGCCCGATCGACACGGTGCCGAACGCGATCGGCGCGAGCGCGAGGGGACCCTGGGCGTAGAGGAGGCCGATGGCGCGGTCACCGCTGGCGATCCAGGCGAACGCGGGCCGCGCCTCCGGGGCTGGCGCGACGCGGCGCAGGTGGACGAGCGGCACGCCCAGCAGGCGGACAGGGCTGACGTACTCGTCGGCGGGCTCGCCCGCGCGCGGGAGGTAGGCCTCCGGATGTGCCGCGCGTTCGCTCGCGCGGACCTCTCGCTGCCGCTGGGTCGAGCGGGCCGTCGACACGCACAGGTAGGCCACGAACGTCGCCGGGCCCGCGAACGCAGCGAGCCGCAGCCAGGCCTCGTGCGCGTCCCAGAAGCGCGCGGTGAAGCCGAACTGGACGATGTACGCCGTGTACAGGACGGCAACCAGCAGCACCGGGAGCACGTCGCGCCACAGCGCAGCCCGCTCGGCCGGAGTCCGCGTGCGCGAGAGGGCCGTCTGCAGCGCGGCCCAGGTGCCCACGATGGAGATGAAGGGCCCCGAGAGCGCGAGCAGGATCCCGGGCAGCGTCGACTTGGCCGCGAGCGAGGTCCCGGCCGTCGCTGTGCCCGCCGCGGAGAGCCCCGTCGCCAGCGGAGGCAGACCCGCCATGACCCCTGCAGCGAAGTCCGCCCCCGGCCCGCCGCGCGTGAGCGTGCCCTCGATGAACCGCTGCACCTCGGCCTCGAGCAGCTTGCGCCCGCGCGAGAGCCGCTGCCGCACCGTGTCCTCGGGCAGCGCCAGCGCCGTCGACACCTCGGCCACCGATTGGTGCTCTCGATAGAACAGCACCAGCGGCTCGCGGTACGTCTCCGGCAGCCGCGTCAGCGAACGCCACAACAGCGCCTCCTCCTGCCTGTCGCTCGCGTCGTCCTCGGGGAGCCGCCCGCGCGCAGGCACCTCCAGCGCCGCCTCCAATGGGATCACCTTCGCCTCGTCCCGCCCGCGCCGCAGGCTGTTGTGCGCCAGGTTCCGCGCGATGCCGCAGAGCCAGCCACGCAGCTTCTCGGGTTCACGCAGGCTGCCGAGGTCGCGGAAGGCCTGCAGGAACGTCTCCTGCGCGAGATCCTCGCTCTGCGCCCGCGACCCCGAGGCCGCGTAGGCCACGGCGCACACCGCCGATTGATGCCGCTCGACCAGCTCGCGGAAGGCCTCGCGATCTCCGCTCAGGCTGCGCCCGACGAGGTCCGCATCCGAGGCGGCGAGCTGCGTGGCGCTGGTGTTCATCGGGTTCACAGTCCCAAGTGGCGCGGCCGCGGGAAAAGGTGACACGAATCCGCGCCCACCCCGCAAGTGCCCGGATTCCCAGGGCCTCCAGCGGAGCTACGCGCCCATCCACACCGGCCGCGCGCGCCGCGCCTGCACCTCGTCCAGCGCGCCGTGCTGCGCGAGCAGCCTGGTCAGCACCTTGCGAAACGTGCGCACCTCTGCCGCGCCCACCTCCGCAGTCAGCTCCGCCTCCATCCGCGCCGACAGCTCGATGGCCCGCTTGCGCACCCGCGTGCCCTTCGCCGCCAGCTTGAGCCGCGTGCTCCGCCGATCGCGCTCGTCCGTGAACCGCTCCAGAAAGCCGTCGCGCACCATCGCGTCCGCCAGCTTGGACGCCGCCTGCTTGCTGGTCTCGAGCAGCTCCGCCAGCCGCCCCACCGTCGGCTGCTCCGCGCCCACCGCGCGGATGACGAACCCGTGCTTGGGCCGCACGTCGGGGATGCCGATGCGCGCGTGCCCCTCGAGCAGGCGTCCCACCACGGCGCGGTTGGCCGCCACCAGCATGATCACCAGGTCCGGCTCTGGCGGATCATACTTGGTCAACCTTGGTTGACTGTCAACCTTGGTTGACGAATTCCGCTTCCCGTGGTTCGCTCGCTTCTGAGGCATCCGCCGGAGGTAACACATGGACCCCACGCCCGTCCGCCCCATCCCTGCCACCCACATCCGCCACGCCGACGCCCCCCGCTTCGAGGTCGCCGGCGCCCAGGTCATCGCCTACGCCTCCCCCAGCCGCGGCTCCGGCACGCTCTCGATGTGGCGCGTCTCTCTCGCCCCCGGCCACAAGAGCCCCGTTCACTCCTTGGACACCGACGAGGTCTTCCTCTGCTTGAGCGGCGCCGCCACCTTCGAGTGCGCCGGCCTCCGCACCACCGTCCGCGCCGGCGACGGCTTCACCGCCCCCGCCCACACCGATTTCCAATTCGCCACCGAAGGCACCGAGCCCTTCGACGCCGTCGCCTGCGTCCGCGCCGGAGCCATGGCCCGGATCGAACGAGGGGAGCCGTTCTCTCCCCCGTGGGCCAAATGATCGGACTGGCCTCGGTCGAAGTTGGTGATGAAAGGGGACGGGCGGCCGCGGAGAGCAAGTCGACCGACAAGCAGATCCAGGTGGAGCCATCCCGTGTTGCCAGAGCGGTCCCGGTGCGTGGGGAGGTTCCACCGCCGCACCACCCACATGAGCCAAGAGCGGTCCCGGGGCGTGGGGAGGGATTGCGCCCGACTGAGGCGCGGCACATCAAGGCGTAGTCCGGAGCTCCCAGCACCTCGCGGACGCGAGGTGCCGGTCGTGCCGCAAGCCTCCCGGAGGGCGCAACCCTCCCCACGCCCCGGGACCGCGG
>JAFEBC010000299.1 GCA_018266095.1 Deltaproteobacteria bacterium | reverse complement strand
GCTTGTGGCTCCGGCGGTGGGAGACACGAGCGCAAACCTGCTCGGCGTCGAGCTGGGCGGTCGTTACCGCCTGGAGCACCTGATCGCGCGCGGCGGCTCCGGCAGTGTGTTCGCGGGCTTCGACAAGGTCATGGAGCGCCGCGTCGCCATCAAGGTCCTGGCGACGAACGAGGACGATCCGGCGCGGCAGGGGCGGCTCGAGGGCGAGGCGCGCATCAACGGCGCGCTGCCGCACCCGAACGTGGTGGCGGCCTTCGACATCGGGCAGCACGAGGGGCGGCCGTTCATCGTCACCGAGCTGCTCGAGGGCGCGACGCTGCGCGCCAAGCTGACGGAGGGGCCCATCCCGGCGGCCAAGGCGCTGGACTACGCGCTCCAGCTCGCCAACGGTCTCGCTGCGGCGCACGAGAAGGGCGTGGTCCACTGCGACCTCAAGCCCGAGAACGTCTTCGTCACCGGCGACGGGTGGATCAAGATCTTCGACTTCGGCATCGCCCGCGTGCACCGCGTGGACCAGACGGCGAGCGAGGAGCCGAGCGACGAAGGCCAGTCGGGCTTCGCGGGCACGTCGGGATACGCGGCGCCGGAGCAGCTCGACGGCGGCGAGCCCGAGCCGCGCTGGGACGTCTTCGCGTTCGGCGCGGTGGCGTGGGAGATGCTCGCGGGCAAGCGCGCGTTCCCGGGTGCGACGCGTGAGGAGCGGCGCGAGGCCACGCGCAAGGCCAATCCGGGGAAGCTGCCGGCGTCGGTGCCGGCCAGGCTGCGCGCGGTGGTCGAGAAGTGCCTCTCGCTCGATCGGGCCCAGCGGTACGCCTCGGGCAAGGAGCTGGTGGCGGCGCTCTCGCAGGTGCGGCGCAAGCGGACGCAGGAGCTGCGGGCGGCGGCGATCGCGGCGGTGGTGATCCTGTTGGCCGTCGCGGGCGTGGCCTACGTGCGGGCGCCCGGGAAGCCGACTGAGCTCGCGTTCCGCCAGATCACGTTCCACCCTGGCGCGGTGTGGACGGCGCGCTTCAGCCCGGATGGCCAGCGCGTCTGGTACACCGAGACCTGGGACGGCTCGCCCGCGCGCATCTTCTCCACGGGCACCGACGAGAAGCAGTCCCAGCGGCTCGAGATCGACCACGCGGTGCTGGCGGGCATGTCCGCGAGCGGCCAGATCGCGATCCTCGAGCAGCCGCACTTCGAGAACTACGACTACTCAGGCACGCTCGCCGTCGCGCCCGCGCCGGGGAGCGCCGCACGTGAGGTGCAGACCCAGGTCGACTACGCGGACCTGACCGCGGACGCCTCCAACATGGTGATCGTGCACCGCGAGGGCTCGACGGCGCGCCTCGAGTTCCCGCGCGGAAAGGTGCTGGTCGAGGGCCGCGGCTGGTTCGGTCATCCGCGCCTGTCGCCCAAGGGAGACTACATCGCCTACTTCGAGCATCCCCGCGTCAGCGAGGCCGACGGCGCGCTCTGCGTGGTGAGCACGTCGGGCGAGCGTCGCGAGCTCGTCTCCAAGCTGCGCAACGCCGAGGGGCTGGCGTGGTCGCCGTCGGGGGACGAGATCTGGTTCACGGCGACGGTGCCGGGCCAGGGCTCCCAGCCGGCGCTTCGGGCGGTGACCTTGTCAGGCGCGATGCGGCTCCTGGCGAGGGCGCCCGGCAACCTCAAGCTGCAGGACGTCGCACCTGACGGACGTGTCCTGGCCACGCAGCCGCAGAACTACCTCGGGCTGACGCTCTCGGATCGCGACGGGCAGGATCGCGATCTCTCCTGGCTCGATCAGCCGGTCCTGTACGACCTCACGCCCGACGGCAGCAAGCTGCTGTTCGGTGTGCTGCTCGGGGCCGGCAACGTGGGGCCTCTCTACGTCCGCGGCACGGATGGCGGTCCTCCGATTCAGCTGGGCCAGGGGCTCACGGGCGCCATCAGCCACGACGGCCGCTGGGTGGCGGCGACCTCGGTGCAGGGCCCGCTCTTGCCCATCAAGATCCTTCCCACCGGCCCCGGCGCTCCGCGCGAGCTCCCAGCGGCCGGCCTCACCGCGTTGCGCGCCCGCTTCTTCCCCGATGGCAAGCGGCTCCTGGTCTTCGCCGAGGGCCTGGGGACGGGGCCGCGCCTCTACATCCGCGATCTCGACGGCGGCGAGCCCAAGGCCATCTCCGACGAGGGCATCGTGCACCATTGGTTCGACATCTCACCGGACGGCACCCGCGTGGTGGCGGCCCGAGTCGACGGGGCGACGCTGCTCCTCGATCCCGCAGTCACGCTGCCGCCGCGCCAGGTCCAGGGCCCGCACACGGGCGAGGTCCCCTATTGCTGGCTGGACGATCACGAGGTGCTGATGGGCGTGCCTGTCGAGCTGCCCGCGCGCCTCTTCGCGGTGAACGTGGACACGGGTGAGCGCAGACCTTGGTCGTCGGTCATGCCTCGTGCGCCGGGGGCGTTCGGGATGGCCCGCATCCTGGCGGCGCAGAACGGCAAGATGCTCGCCTACAACTACGCGAGCGCGAAGACGCACCTGTACCTCGTCGAAGGCATCAGGTAAAAGTACACATCTGGGGAGGTGTCATGAACAAGGCGCAGCAGGCGAAGATCAAGAAGACGCTTGGGTCGCTCCACAAGGCCATCGACGCGGTGGGGCCCACCCACGGCGCGGAGATCCGCAAGCACCTCAAGCACCTCGGTCAGCACATCGACGGCCTCTGCAAGGATGGCGGCTTGGACAGCTGGATCGATCCGGGCGGCGACAGCTGGATCGATGGCGGCTGGATCCACGGCCACAAGGCCGGACCCAAGCCCAAGCCGAAGGCCAAGAAGGGCAAGTGATTCGCAGCAGGCTCGCGCAGCTCGCGCCGGTCGGGTGGCCGCGGCTGGCGCGCATGCTGAAGGAGGTCCCAGGCTGTCAGCGCTGGGCCTTCGGGGCGCGCTCGCAGACGACGGGCGCGATCCTGTCGCTCTCGTTTCCGCATTGGACCAACGAGCTCTTGGACAATCCGCTTCCTCTCTCTCGCGCCGTCGAGCTGCAGCGCACGGCCGCGCATGTGTTGTCGCTCGTGCAGGCGCACGAGGTGCTGATCGACTCTGAGGAGCCGCCGGAGCAGGCCGCGGCGCACGTGCTGCCGATGGCGGCGCTGGTGTTCGAACGCTTCGCGCGCGACTTTCCCAGCGGGCATCCGTTCTGGCCGCGCTATCGCGAGCTCTCGGAGGAGCAGGCTCTGTCGGCGCGCTGGGAGGCCTTGGCGCGCAAGCGGCCGGAGCGCAGGCTGACGGACTCGATGGTCTACAAGCTGGGACGCAAGGGCGCGCTCTTGCGCTGGCCTGGATTCGCGGTGTGCATGCTCGCGGGGCGGCCGGAGCGCGCGCAGGGCGTGGATGCGCTCTTGGCGCGGCTGTTGTCGATCCTGCAGCTCTTCGACGACACGAGCGACTACGCGAAAGATGCGCTCTCGGGCCAGCCGAACGCGGTGCTGGCGGCGATGGGAAGCTGGCCGCGCGAGGACACGTGGGAGCTGCATGCGGGGGCGCCCAAGGCCATCGCGCGCGTGGGCGAGACCGTGCTGGGCCTCATCGAGCGCGTGCGGAAGGATGCGGACGGCAAGCTCGGGCCGCTGCTGGAGCACTTGCAGACGCGGGCGCAGGCGATGTCGCAGACGGCCCGGCGGCGCGCGGCGTTGCAGGCGGCGCGCCGGATCTTCGGCCAGCTCAGCGCCTGATTGGCACGCCCCATGCTTTAGGCCTCCCCGCGGGTTCCGTGAGGCGGAGGCGTCCGAATGCGTCAAACCACAGCGGTGACGGTGTTCCTGGCGGCCGTCTGCCTGAGTGGGTGCGCGGACAGAGCGCGTCCTGGCGTGGGGGCGCCGGGTGGCGCACGCATCTCGTCGGTTGCCAATCGCCCCCTCCCGGAGGGGACGCGTCTCGTCGAAGAGGCGCGCATCGAACCCGCGTTGCCACACGATCTCCTCGCGCTGTCACCCTCGTACAGGGTGGAGCAGCGCGCGGCGATTCAGGGGCTCGACCTCGAGGTGGTTCTTCCCACCTACGAGGCGGGCGCCGAGATCTATGCCTCGAACGGCGAGGCCTGGTCTCGAGTGGCAACGGTCGCCTCTGGAGGGGCTCTGCGCGGGGCGTTGCGTGATGCGCACGCGGTGATCGTGGCGCGCACGCGGCCTCTCGTGTGGCACGAAGTGACGGCTCCTGCGGGGGGGCGCACTTCGTTCGCGTTCACGGGCAGGCGCATCTTCGCCGTGAGCACGACGCTGGGACCGGTGGTCTCGACCGACCAGGGCGAGACGTGGGCGCCGGTCTCCAAGAACGATTCGCTGCCGCGGCAGGTCGGCGTCACGCCGGTCATCCGCGAGGCGCCAGAGGGCTCGAGCGGGGCCCAGATCATGGCGCTGGCCTCGGGCGGGGAGCGTCTGTTCGCGGCGCTCGACGACGGAACGGTCCGGTTCTCCGAGGACCAAGGCGCGAGCTGGCACGACTACAGCGGCGGCCTTCCCACTGGCGCGGGCGGGCTCACCGTCCTCGCGGCCAACGGGTCGGTCGTCTTCGCATCGAGGGGAGGGCGCACGTTCAAGGCGCGTGCACCCTGAGTGTCACCTGTCACTGTGACACCGCGGGGCCCACGGCCGGGTCCCGGACGGTACCAGTGAAGAAGTTGGGCGGGAGGGCGGCCGCGCGATCTGGTTCCCAGGGGGGAGCGCCGATCGCGCGGCCGGTTTTTTTGTCACCTGTCACGGTGACACCACGTTACAGGTGACAGCTTCGAGGCCGGATTCGGACGGCACGCAGCTTGCTCTAGTCAGCCCCATGCAGCGCGACCCGGGGTTGACCATGATTCGATATCTCTTCGAGAATTTTGATCAGGTGTCCCGCCATCTGCATCCGGTGGGGAGCACCACGCTCTTCTTCGTGCCCGACGGTGACGGCCACCTCGCGCTCCAGTCACAGCGCCGTCCGCCGATGACCGCGGGCAAGGTCGTGCTCGAGCTCAAGGTCACCGAGACGCACGAGGAGACGGCGGTCCGCGGCGAAGTCGTGGCCTACAGCGAGGGCCTGCACCGCGGGACCTGGCTGCAGCTCACGGACTCCAAGCTGGCGCAGCACCTGAACCGGCGCCGGACGTTCGCCATGAAGCGCGAGCACCGGCTGTGCACGAGCCAGGTGCTGCAGCTCGCGGACTCGCGCGGGACGCAGTCGGTGGTGCAGCTCCTCGATGTGAGCGCCGGTGGGATGCGCATCCGCGGGGTCAGCGGCCTCGTCCAGGGCGCGATCTACGAAACACAGATTTTGGGTGGGCGCCGGCATGAGGCTGGCTTGGGGGCGGCGAGGGTCGTGCGCCTGGATGGCGCCGAGGCGGGGCTGCGGTTCGAGCAGCGCACGCCGGCGCTCACCCAATTCCTCGAAGGCCTGCAGCGGTCATGGGACCAGGCGCGCAAGGTGGCGCATCCGGCGGGATGCTGCGGCTCGCGCGGGACCATCGAACCGGCGCTGCCGCGCAAGGCGAACGCGTTCGCCTGACTCTTGAACCAGCCTCGCCGGCATGCGACAAGCGCGCTCCTGAAGTTCGACCTCAGGAGCCGCTCAAATGACCGAGATCGTTGACATCAAGGCGCGTGAGATCCTCGATTCCCGCGGCAACCCCACCGTCGAGTGCGAGCTGACGCTGTCGTCGGGCGCGCTGGGCCGGGCGGCGGTGCCGAGCGGCGCGTCGACGGGTGAGCGCGAGGCCACCGAGCTGCGCGACGGCGACAAGAGCCGCTACCTGGGCAAGGGCGTGCGCAGCGCGGTCGAGAACGTGCGCACCAAGATCGCCCCGCGGCTCGTGGGCTTCGATGCGGCGGATCAGGTCGGGCTGGATCGCCTGCTCAACGAGATCGACGGGACGCCCACCAAGAAGTCCTTGGGCGCGAACGCCATTCTCGCCGTTTCCCTGGCCGCTGCGCGCGCGTCGGCCCAGGCGCACGGGCTCCCGCTCTATCGTTACCTCGGCGGCGTCGGCGCGCGGACCCTGCCGGTCCCGCTGATGAACATCCTCAACGGCGGCGCGCACGCGGACAACAATGTCGACGTGCAGGAGTTCATGATCGTCCCCTGGGCCGCGCCCACCTTCGCCGAGGCGCTGCGCGCGGGCACCGAGGTCTTCCACGCGCTCAAGGGCGTCTTGAAGAAGAGCGGCCACGCCACCTCAGTCGGCGACGAGGGCGGCTTCGCGCCCAACCTGCGCAGCAACCGCGAGGCGCTCGAGTCCATCGCCGAGGCCGTGGGCAAGGCCGGGTACGCGCTGGGCAAGGACATCATGCTCGCGCTCGACGTGGCCGCGAGCGAGTTCATCGAGGGCGAGGGCGACGCGGTCCGCTACGACTTCGAGGGCGAGGGCAAGAAGCTCACGCGCGACGAGCTCATCGCGCTGTACACGGCGTGGAGCACCGACTTCCCCATCGTGTCCATCGAGGACGGCGTCGCCGAGAACGACTGGCAGTGCTGGAAGATGCTGACGGACAAGCTCGGCGGCAAGCTCCAGCTCGTGGGCGACGATCTCTTCTGCACCAACACGGAGATCCTCGCGAAGGGCATCAGCGCGGGCGTCGCCAACTCCATCCTCATCAAGGTGAACCAGATCGGCACGCTCACCGAGACGCTCGACGCCGTGCGCATGGCGCACAAGGCGGGCTACACCAGCATCATCAGCCACCGCTCGGGCGAGACCGAGGACGCGTTCATCGCCGACCTCTGCGTGGCGACCGACAGCGGGATGATCAAGACAGGCTCGGCGAGCCGCAGCGACCGCATCGCCAAGTACAACCAGCTCTTGCGCATCGAGGAAGAGCTGGGCGTGTCGGCGCGCTTCGCGGGCAAGTCGGCGTTCCCGCGCGCGAAGTAGGGGCAACGGGCCACACGGCCCCCACGCGTGTGACCGGCGCGGCGAAGTCGCAGTAAGGTCCGCGCATGCGAAGCTTCGTGTGCGTGGTCCTGGCGGCGTTCGGTTGGGTCACCTTTGCGGCTGCGGCGCCCGCGCGGCCAGTCCCGGTGCGGCCTGCGGCAAAGAAGGCCGCGCGGGAGCCGCTCGAGTTCACGTACCTCGGCGTGGCGGGCTGGATCATCTCGGGCGCTGGCCGGACGGTGATCACCGATCCGTACCTGACGCGGCCCGCGGACGTGGACAAGCCGTCGGTCTCGGACCCTGCCGCCGTCGCCGCGCACACGCCCGCCAAGGCGGATCTCGTGCTGGTCGGCCACTCGCACATCGATCACCTGCTCGACGCGCCCGCCGTCGCCATCCGCACCGGCGCAGAGCTCATCGGCAGCCGCACCACCACCGCGCTGGCCAAGGCCGCGGGCGCCCCGGCCGACAAGCTCATCACCATCGGCGGCGGCGAGGACTTCGAGTTCAACGGCCTGTCGGTGCTCGCGCTCAAGAGCCTGCACTCGGCGCTCGGTCACAAGCACACGCAGCACCACGAGCTCGAGGGCCCGGCCCGCTGGCCGCTGGCGATGGACGACTTCCCTGAGGGCGGCACGTACGCGTACCTGGTGCGCCTCGCGGGGCATGAGGTGCTGGTGTTCGACACCGCGAACTTCATCGAGCGCGAGGTGCAGGGCCTGAGGCCCGACATCGCCATCGTCGCGCCGGGGCTGCGCGGCGAGATCCACGACTACACCTGCCGCCTGCTCAACGCGATCGGCCGCCCGAAGACGGTGGTGCTCACGCACTTCGACGAGTGGAAGAAGCCGGCGCAGGGCCAGGACATCGACGACGATCCCGAGTTCCGCGCCGAGGTCGAGAGGTGCGCGCCGGGCACGAAGCTCATCGTGCCCAAGGTGTTCGCGCCGTTCACGCTGCGCTGAGAGCCCGAGCGCCGCGCGGCCCACGCGAGCCCGCGCAGTCGCCTATCGCCCCCGCGCGCTCGGCGGCGGCCTGAACTCGGCCTCCTTCGGGAGCTTCTTCTCCGGCTCGTCCTGGGGCGGCTCCTTCGCCGGGGGCCCTGCTGGCTTGTCCAGCGCGTCGTCGGTGAGCACGTAGCGGCCGTCCTTGCTCATCGGCACCGCG
>JAFEBC010000298.1 GCA_018266095.1 Deltaproteobacteria bacterium | reverse complement strand
TGGCCGCGAGAGTGGCCGCGGGCGGCTCCTCGGCGCGGACGGTGCTGGAGAGCGCGAACACGAACAGGCAGGTCAAGATCGAGCGCATGCGTCCTCGTTGCGGCCAGAAACGGGCGCCGCTCAGGCTGCGGGGAGGATGCGCAAGGCGCCGTCAAGACGGCGTCAAGATTGCCGATCGACAGGCGAATCGGACGCTTGCGACAGGCGCATCGGACGCTTGCGAGCCGCTGCTACAGGCGCACGCCCTGGCGCACGATCACCTCGGACCCGTCGGCCAGGAGCGCCGACACGGGCGGGCGCGCGAGGGTCTCGGCGAACTCGGGTCCGTACAGCGCGGCCACATCGCAGTCGAAGCGCGCCTCGTCAACGGGGAAGCACTGCCAGCGCGGATGTTCCACCTGGTACTCCACCGTGCCGCCGTCGGTCTGCGCGGCGTAGCCCCAGTAGTGCTCGGTGATGAACTCCTCGTGCGAGCCCGGCGCCGCCAGCGCGGACGGTCCGCTCGCGCGCACCGAGAGCGCGTTCCACCGGCCCCCGTGCTTGAACTCGTAGGTCACGCGGCTGCCCTGCGCCAGCGCCTCGGGCTCGAAGCGGTGACGCATCGGCACGGATCGGTAGTTCTCGTTGTACCGAACGCGCGCCACGGTCGCGATCGCCCAGCGCGGCACCAGCTCCTTCACGAACGTCACGCCGCGCAAGGTCCCGCGCGCGTCGGTGCGGCGCACGTAGAAGCGCAGGTTGAGCTCCTCGAAATTGCGATGGAACGGGATGGCGATCCCGCGCACCCGCGTGTCCAGGAACATGAACCCGACCACGCTTACATACGTCTTGCCGTTCCAGAGATCGAGCTCCGTCCCGCGTGGCACCCGCGACGCGAGCAGCGCCGGATCGACCTCGTAGTTCAACATCGCCAGGCGCTCCCAGCGCGCGCTGAGGAAGGCCTTCGCGGTCATGGCTCGCGCTCGTACAAAGACCAGCTCCCCTCGCGCGTCTTGAGGCGCCACTTCGGGCCGCCGTTCTGCATCACGCGCGGCAGCGGGTCCACGTTCCCGTGCAAGAGGATGTAGTCGTAGTAGGGCCCCTCGCGCACGTTGTCGAAGGCGAACGCGTGCCACTCCCAGCCCGGCGGCTTGGCGGGCGGCGCGGTCTGCGGCTTGTAGCGCAGCGGAGACTGCGGCAGCTCCGCGAACGAGAAGCTGGCGATGCCTCCCTTGCGCGCCCGGTAGTAGCTGCCGAAGTGGAGGAACGCGCTGAACTTCGCCACGCGCGAGTTCTGGTCCACGATCATCGACAACAGGTGCTTGCCGGGCTCGGCCTGCTCGAGCACGCGGTCGAACGGGCCCACCTCCTCCTCGAAGACGCGGATGTTCTTGATGGCGATGTTGGCGTCCGCCACGGTCACCGCGGCGAGCGCGAGCAGCGGCACGGCGCCCTTCAGGCCGCGCGCTGGGCGCAGGAGCAGCGGGAACAGCAGGGCGAAGACGAGCGCGTACCGCTCATTCAGTTGCCAAAGCCAACCAATCCCCTTGGGGAAGAAGAAGTAGAGCGCCGCCGCGAACACGAGCCACACCGCCACCAGCGCGCGCCGCAGCGACTGTGAGGGCTTCTCCTCGTCGCGCTTCTGCGGCCAGGACAACAGGCCCGCGACTGTGATCAGGCACACCAGGATCCACTCGTCCTCCACGCCGCGCCAGATGTCGAGCAGCGCGTCGAGCAGGTTGCGCAGCGCCGAGCCCACGTCCTCGTACTGCGGCGCCATGTCCTGGTGCCAGCCGATGGACTGCGGGTGGACCACGGGGCTCTTGAGCACGAAGAGCAGCGCCGCGAGCGTCACCGGGATCGCCCAGAGCAAGCGCATCGGCAGCTTCGGCAGCCGCGCGAGCAGCGTCTTCCACAGCGGCGCGCACGTGCCCTCGTCCGTGCCCTCGGCAGGCGGCAACATCCAGAACGCGATCGCCGCCGCGGGCGCCCAGAACACGAACGCCGAGAGGTGCATGTAGAAGATCGCCAGCGCCAGCACCGCGAGACCGGCCTGCTGCGCGCGCTTGGGCACCTCCGCCTCACGCACCGCCAGCGCGAGGCCCCACAGCACCAGCGGCATCGCGGCCACGTAGTTGAAGAAGCCGATGAGCAGCGCCTGGCTCCAGAACAGCGGCCCGCCGAACATGGCCAGCCGCTCGTCCGCGCCCAGCGCGCGCAGGAGGCTACGCAGCGAGAACGGGAACGAGATCCCGATGAGCGACAACAGCACCAGGTTCGCGCGCTCGGCCGTGCCGAACGGGAACGCCATCACCGCGCCCAGGAGGTAGTAGAGCAGGTACTGCGTCTGCCCCAGGGCCAGCGTGAAGTGCTCGCGGACGCGGAAGACCGGGTCCCACCAGTGCCGCAGCGTCGAGATCATCGCCACGTGCTGCGGCAGGTCCGTGAACGGCAGGTGCGGCGCCGTCCACAGCGGGGCCACGGTCGCGAGCGCGCAGAACCACAAGAGGCGTGACCAGAAAGGATGTCGCGAATCAGTCCAGTTCAAGGTCCGCGCAACCTATCAGTTCGCCGGCTTGGGCACCTCGATCACCACCTCCGCGCCGCGCATCACGGGCAGGTTCCGGTCCGCGTGCGCATCCGCCGCGCTCACGAACAGGCTGGCCATGATTCCAAGGCAGAGCAGCCAGGTCGCGATGATCTTCATCGGGGTCAACAGGCTTCGAAACAACTCCATGGTCTTCCTCCTTTCGTCGCGCGGGGGTGTACTGCTCGGGTGCAGCTCGCGCCGTGCCGTGCTGGACACATCTACGCAAGCGGCGCGCGTCTGTTTCGTTTCGATCGCGCGGAGCGGTACGCCGCGATCGCAATGCTGCTACCGTTGCCTACATGACCACTGCGCGGAAGTTCGATCTGGTCGTCATCGGCAGCGGGCCGGCAGGAGAGAAGGGCGCAGCCCAGGCCGCCTACTTCGGCAAGTCCGTGGCGCTGATCGAGAAGGAGCCCGTGCTGGGCGGCGCCTGCGCGAACACGGGCACGCTGCCCTCGAAGACGCTGCGTGAGAGCGCGCTCGCCTTGAGCCACATGCAGGCGCGCGGGCTCGAGCAGTGGGTGCCGGATCTGCCGCGGCCGCTGACGGCGTCCACATTCCTGCACCGCGAGCGGCTCATCAAGGACAAGGAGCGCGCCCGCATCGCGCGCAACCTCGAGCGCCACAAGATCGAGCGCATCACCGGCCTCGCCCGCTTCGTCGACGCGCAGACCGTCGAGGTGCTCCCGCGCGACGGCACCGAACCTACGCAGCTCACCGCCGATTATTTCCTCATCGCCACCGGCTCGCGGCCCAATCGTCCCGCGTGGATCCCCTTCGTCGAGGAGGAGGTCTACGACTCGGATGAGATCCTCCAGATCGAGCACGTGCCGGAGACGATGTTGGTGCTCGGCTCCGGCGTGATCGCGAGCGAGTACGCGTGCATGTTCGCCGCCATCGGCACGCAGGTCACCATGCTGGACACCCGCGATCGGCTGCTCGGGTTCATCGACGGTGAGCTCGGCGCGGCGTTCTCGAATGAGCTCGTGCGCATGGGCCTGAACCTCTCGCTCGGCGACGCGCCCACCACGTGCGCCGTCGATGCCGCGACCAGGATCTGCACCGTCGGCACCAAGTCCGGCAAGACGTACCAGGCGCAGGCCGTGCTCGCCGCCGCGGGCCGCATGGGCAACAGCGACGCGCTCGGCCTCGACAAGGTCGGCATCGCCCGCGACAGCCGCGGCAACGTGCCGGTGAACGAGCACTTCCAGACCAGCGTCCCGCACATCTACGCCGCGGGCGACATCGTGGGCGTGCCCGCGCTCGCCGCCACCAGCATGGAGCAAGGCCGCGTCGCCATGTGCCACGCGTTCAAGCTCTCGTACAAGACGCGCGTGTCGCCGGTGCTGCCGGTGGGCATCTATACGATTCCCGAGATCAGCTACGTCGGCGCCACCGAGGAGGAGCTGAAGAAGTCGAACACCGACTACCTCTCGGGCCGCGCGCAGATGCGCGACAACGCACGCGGCGAGATCCTGGGCCAGGAGGCGGGCTTCCTCAAGCTGCTCTTCTCGCCGGACAAGAAGATCCTCGGCGTGCACGCGATGGGCCCGAACGCGACGGAGATCATCCACGTCGGCCAGATGGCCATGCTGCAGGGCTCGACGATCGATCTCTTCATCGAGGCCGTGTTCAACTACCCGACGCTGAGCGAGCTCTACAAGTACGCCGCGTACGACGGGCTCGGCGCGATCGCGCGCCGGAACGCGCAGGCGCAAGCGCAGGTGAAGTCGGCCTGAGCCGCGAAGAGCGCCGGACGGGCGCGCACACGCACGAGGTCACTGCACGATCGGCGTGATCACCCCATCGCCGTTCGCGTCGATCCAGATCGGATTGGTGATCGCCATCGGCGGCAAGGACGTCTGCACCACCGGCCACAGCGCGTTCGAGAAGCCCGTGTTCGCGTCCACCGGCCCGCGCACCACGCCCACGATGAAGTCGTCGCCCGGCACCGACACGTCCACCGTGGTCTGCAGGCGCAGCGTCTGCGCGCTGTTCTCCTTGTAGGTGCCCTTGGTGAGATCGAGCGACATCAGGATCTTCCCCGGCGTGTTCGGCGCGGACACATCGCCGTGCCAGAGATCGAGGACCGCCATCGGGCCCATCCACACCGGCGCCTGCAGCGTGATCTTGAGCTTCGCGCTCGCGCCCGTGGCGTTGCTCGTGCCCACCGCGATGCCACCCGGATAGACGGTGGCGCCGTTCTTGTCGAGGCCCGTGATCATCAGGAACGGCCCGCCGCTGATGATGGCCTTCTGCGCGCGCAAGGACGACATCAGCTTGGCGTCGGTGAGCGAGCCGGGTGCGTCGGTGTCCACCTGCACCAGCGTGCGCGGAAAGCCCACCGAGCCGAGGAACGCGCTGTGCGAATCGGAATCTCCCGTGGCCGCGATGCGCTTGCCGCGCACGAGGAACGCGAACCAGTCATAGATCTGCGGATGCGCCGGCTTCACGCACCAGGTCTCGCTCGTGCGCGGACAGCCCATGAAGCGCGGCAGCGGCTCGCCGTTCCACACCTCGACGGAGTCGAAGTCGGTGGTGAAGTGCGCCGCGTTGGCGCCCGCCGCGAACGCCGAGGGCTCGAACTGCACAGCGTCCAGGTACGCCATCGCCGGCGTGCGCGGGTGGTTCATCTGCACGATCGGATGCAGCCCATCGGGCGTGAGCCGCGCGCGCGCTTCGGCGAGCACGTCGGGCACGTTGCGGTTGTACCAGTTGAACCCGCCCATGTTCGGCTGCGAGGGCTGCTGCGTGAGCGGGAAGATGTTGAAGTGCCCGATGGCCGTGGTGGTCAACTCGGTGCCCGCGATCGGATGCATCACGGCGCCCAGGCCCAGCGCCGCCACCGTCGGTCCGAAGTCGCCGATGAACTCGTGCTCGGTGGACACCGGGATCTCCAGCCCCTCGCCCGCGAACGCGCGCACCTTGTCGGGCCGCAGGTCGTCGGCGTCCGGGCTGCCCTGCGCGTGGATGTGGAAGTCCGCGCTCATCCAGCCCGTGGTGTCGACGACGTGCGTGAGCGTGGAGGTGACCGCCGTGTTCTGGCCCGCGGTGGTGGTCACGTTCTGCACCGACACGTCGTACTCGAAGCCGTGCGACACCGTGACCTTCCACTGGCCCGGATAGACCGGCATCACCAGGTGCCCCGTGGCGGTGAAGTCCACCACCGGCTGCCGCGCCCACTTCTCGCCGAAGGCGGGCGGAAAGTTCGGCCGCGCGTTCTGCGGGAACGGCTCGGCCACGATCTTGGCCGCGATCGGCTGGCCGCCCTCGGTGACGTTGATCTCGATGGTGGATCTGCCGCCGAGCGTGAGCGCGAGGCCCGTGAGGCCCGCCTGCGTGAGCGTGACCGGCAGCGCCTGCGTGAAGGTCCGGTCGTCGGCGATCGCGTACAGCGTGTAGTTGTCGGGCGGCAGCGGCGCGTTGAACGCTCCGTCTGCGTCGGTGCGCGCCATCGCCAGCACGTTGCTCGTGTCCCTCGTCTGCGCCACCTGCACGCGCGCGTGGGCGACGGGGTTGCCGTCGGGATCCTTCACTGTGCCCGACATCTGCACCGCGGTGCTGAGCACGCCGCGCGCGGCCGCGTGCGCCGCCTGCAACGACGACGTGTCGCCCGTGCCCACGCCGATGAAGAAGCGGAACGCGCGCGCCTGCCCCGCGCTGATGCTGACCTGCGGATACTGGCCGATGAGCACCTTGGCGAAGTTCAAGATGGGCGAGAAGGGCGCGTCGAAGTTGAGCAGCGAGT
>JAFEBC010000297.1 GCA_018266095.1 Deltaproteobacteria bacterium | reverse complement strand
CCATCGCGGTCGTGCTCGCGGGCGCGCTCAGCGAAGGCACCGGCACCGGCTGGTTCGGCTTCGGCACCGGCGCGGATGTGGTCGCCACGCGCGTCGTCAGCGGGCTCTACGAGACGGGCGCGGGCCGGCTCGTCTTCTTCGTGCGCGGGCGCGTGGTCAACAACGGCACCAAGCCGCGCGGCCCCGTGCGCGTGGTGGCCGAGCTCGTCTCCGACGAGGGCACCGAGGCGCGCTCCGAGACCCTGGCCGGCGTCGAGCCCACGCCCGAGGACGTCTACAACCTCAAGTCCACGGCCGAGGCCGAGAAGCTCGCGCGTAGCCTGAGCCGCAACGACGGCGAGCGGCGGATCCCGCCCGGGGGCAGCCTGCCCTTCTTCACGCTCATCCCCGAGCCGCCGAGCGATCTGAACCGGCACCACCTGCAGGTGCACCTGGAGACGATCGACG
Organism: Deltaproteobacteria bacterium; assembly: GCA_018266095.1. GTDB lineage: Bacteria > Myxococcota > Myxococcia > Myxococcales > 40CM-4-68-19 > CAIWCD01. Next base: position 3,311 of record JAFEBC010000297.1, on the reverse strand, counting down.
CCTGGACGCCGCCCGCGCAGCACGCCGACGCGCCCAAGACGGAGGCCCCGAAGGCCGAAGCGCCGAAGGTCGACGCGCCGCCCCCCGTGCCTGTGAAGGTCGAGGCGCCGCCCGCCAAGCCGGACAAGAAGGCCAAGAAGGGCACGAAGTAGCCGCTGCTGCGCACCTCGCGCTGCACAGGCCCGCCGCCCCGCACCGAGTGCGCCGATGTGCGCGCGCGCGGATTCGTGCGGGCGGCCCGGCCTGTTACAATCCAGACCATGGAGCTGGCCCTTCAGCTCTCGAGGCAGATCGCCGCCATCGAGGACGTCTCGCTGCGGGCGCGGCGGGCGGCCGAGCTCATCTCCTCGCTCGAGCCGGCGCAGGCGGTGGAGGCGCTGTCGGGCCTGTTGCGGCTCGCGGACAAGCGGTCGGATCCCAGCTCGGCGGCGCTCGAAGGCGCGCTGTTGGCGCTGCGCGAGCTCATCGACGAGCCGACCCGCGAGCGGCTGCGCAAGGCGGCACAGGAGGCGCGCGCGGCGGATGTGTCGACGCTGCTCTCGGGCGCGGAGGCGGCGCGGCACTTCGACCGCGACAAGGAGCCGTGGGTCGACAAGAAGATGCGCGCGTTGACCCTGGGCGAGCGCAAGCAGATGGCGCGCGGGTTCGATCGCGATCGGCTCTCGCGGCTGCTCACCGATCCGGATCCGGCCGTGGTGCGGCACCTGCTCGACAACCCGCGCATCGTGGAGCGCGACGTGCTGGTGGCGGCCTCGCGCAGGCCCGCGCGCATCGCGGTGCTGGAGGAGATCTTCCGCTCGCGCCGCTGGGCCCAGAACCGCCGCGTGCGCCGCGCGCTCGCGCTCAAGCCCTACTCGCCGCCCGCGCTGGCCTCGGGCGCGCTGGCGCTGCTCACCCTGCCCGACCTGCGCGAGGTCATGAACGACGGCAACCTCTCGCCGCTCGTGCGCCTGCACGCGCAGCGCCTCATCGCGCACCGCCGCGGCCGCCCCGAGGAGGCGCCCGAGCCGCCGGACGAGACGGAGTTGCCGGAGACGAGCCCCGAGGTGGAGGAGGCCGCGCGCCTGGAGGCCGAGCGATTGCTGCAAGGCGTGTCCCTGGGCGAGCGCGTGACCGAGACGCAGGAGCCCAAGCCGATGGAGCTGCGGCCGGTGGAGCCGCGCCCCGAGGTGCGCATGGTGTGGGGACACCGGGTGCCGGAGACGCCGAAGAACTGAGCGCCGAGCTTCTCGCGAACAGCAAGAGCAACTGCTTCCCGAGAAGGAAAGAAGGAAGGGGGTTGTGTCTTGTGTCTCGCGGGCAAGAAGCCAATCCTTCCTTGTTTCCTTCCTGTGAAGCTTTTGCCTTTGGCCTGAAATTCCGCGGGGACATCCGCGTCTAGCCCTGGCTTCACGCCCGGATTTCGCTATTGTCCGCGCCCTTCGCACACCAACTTCTCGGGAGCACCCATGTTGCGCACCCTGTCACCCCTCTGTCTGTGTCTCGCGCTCGCCTGCGCCGCTGCGCCGCCTGCGCCCACTCCTCCCGACGCGAAGTCGTGCGGCAACGTCTGCGCCGAGCTCGCCAAGAAGGCCGCCGATGAGGCCGCCGCTGCTGCCGAGGCTGCCAAGAACAAGGCGCCGACCGCTGCCGATGCCAAGGCGTTCGTCGCGCAGGCCAACAGCGAGCTGATGCGCTTGCAGGTGCGCGCGGGCGTGGCCGAGTGGATCAAGTCCACGTACATCACCGACGACACCGAGCGCATCGCGGCGGAGCTCGAGGACGAGGCGCTGGCGCTGCAGACGAAGTTCGTGAAGGAGGCCGCGAAGTTCAACGGCGTGCAGGGCATCGACGCCGACACCGCGCGCATGCTGCTGATCCTGCGGCTCAACGGCGCGGGGCCCGAGGATCCGGCGCACCGGCTGGAGCTGACCACCATCGGCGCCAAGCTCGAGGGCATGTACGGCAAGGGCAAGTGGTGCGGCGCGGACGGCAAGGCCAAGTGCCGCGATCTCGAGGAGCTCTCGAAGACGATGGCCAAGAGCCGGAACTACGACGAGCTCCTGGACGCGTGGTCGGGCTGGCGCACCATCTCGCGCGAGATGAAGCCGCTCTATGCGCGCTCCATCGAGCTGCAGAACGAGGGCGCGCGCAGCATCGGGTTCGCCGACACGGGCGCGCTGTGGCGGTCGGGCTACGACATGACGCCCGAGGCCTTCGAGAAGGACCTCGATCGCGTGTGGGCGCAGATGAAGCCGCTCTACGAGGACCTGCACTGCTACGTGCGCGCCAAGCTGCAGAAGAAGTACGGCAAGGACAAGGTCCCCGACCACGCGCCGCCCCCCGCGCACCTCTTGGGCAACATGTGGGCGCAGGAGTGGACCAACGTGTGGGATCTCGTCGAGCCGTATCCGGGCACGGCCAAGCTCGAGGTCACCAAGAAGATGGAGCAGCAGAAGTGGGACGCCAAGCGCATCGCCAAGACGGGCGAGGCGTTCTACACGAGCCTGGGCCTGGATCCGCTGCCGGCCACGTTCTGGGAGCGCTCGATGCTCACCAAGCCCGCGGACCGCGAGGTGGTCTGCCACGCGAGCGCGTGGAACGTGAACGTGGACAACGACCTGCGCGTGAAGATGTGCATGCACCCGGATGAGGAGACGCTGGAGACCATCCACCACGAGCTCGGGCACAACTACTACGAGCACTACTATTACAAGCTCCCGTGGCTCTTCCACGGCGGCGCGAACGACGGCTTCCACGAGGCGATCGGCGACTCGCTCGTGCTCTCGATGACGCCGGCGTACCTGAAGCAGTTGGGCCTCGTCGACAAGCTGCCAGCCGACGATCACGGGCTCATCAACGTGCAGATGAAGGACGCGATCACGCGCGTGGCGTTCCTGCCGTTCTCCAAGCTCATCGACCAGTGGCGCTGGGATGTGTTCAGCGGCAAGACCAAGCCGGAGAACTACAACGCGCGCTGGTGGGAGCTGCGCAAGTCGCTGCAGGGCGTGGCGCCGCCGGTGACGCGCACGGAGACGGACTTCGATCCGGGCGCGAAGTACCACGTGCCGGCGAACGTGCCGTACACGCGCTACTTCCTCGCGCGCATCTACCAGTACCAATTCCACAAGGCGATGTGCCAGGCGGCCGGGTTCAAGGGCCCGCTGCACGAGTGCAACGTGTACGGCTCGAAGGAGGCCGGCGCGAAGCTGAAGGCGATGCTGGAGTTGGGCGCGTCCAAGCCGTGGCAGGAGGCGATGTTCGCGATGACGGGCTCGCGCGCGATCGACGCGGGGCCGATGCTGGAGTACTTCAAGCCGCTGCAGGATTGG
>JAFEBC010000296.1 GCA_018266095.1 Deltaproteobacteria bacterium | reverse complement strand
GGTCACCACCATGTACGAGATGGTCTGCGTGGCGATGGCGATCCCCGTGCCGGTGTCGGGCGCGTACATGGGCGCGCCGCCGCCGCCCAGCACGAGGTAGTCGATGCAGCCCTCGTGGCCGCGCTGGTAGTAGTGATCGTGTCCGGCCAGGCTCGCGCGCACGCCGTACTTCAGCATCAGCGGGATGATCTTCAGCACCACATCCGCGAGGCCGCCGTGCGCCTTCGAATCCGAGGAGTGGCTGTACGGGCCCTGGTGGATGCCGAGGAAGCTCACCTGGCCGTGCGCGTGCGCGTTCTGCAGGTCGGCGTCGAGCCACTGCACCTGCGCGTCGGTGACGCCCGGGTTGAGGCCGCCCAGGCCCAGCGTGGTGGGCGAGCCCTCGAACGAATCCGCGAGCGCGAAGTGGACCTTCCCCCAGTCGAACGACTGGTAGTACGGGTGCGCGGAGCCGGAGAAGCGCGCGGGATCGAACATGGTGTCGAAGAAGGTGGTGTCGATGGTCTCGTGGTTGCCGAGCACCACGAAGAGCGGCTTGTGCGCGAGCAGCGGGCGCTCGATGGAGAAGAACTCGGTGTAGCCGCGATCGTCGCCGGAGACGCCGACGATGTTGAGCGCGAGATCGCCCGTGTGCACGATGAAGGCCGCGTCGGATTCGTGCGCGATGATCGCGTCGACCACGGCCTGGTGGTGCGGGCTCGTGTCGGTGCCGCCCAGCGCGAGATCGTTGCGCGTGTCGCCGTAGACCACGAACTTCACGCCGGCGCCCGAGCCCGCGGCGGGCGCGGTGGTGAACGAGCCAGCGGCGATGGTGCCGCCCTTGGCGTCCCACTCCTTGTCGAGCGTGAACGTGTACGCGGTCGAGGGAGACAGGCCCGTGAGGTGCACGCGGTGCGTGCGATCGCAGTTGGTGTCGGTGACGAGCGCGCCGGTGGAGAGCGAGAGCGTGGGCGTGTCGGTGTTGTGATCGCCGAGGCCGGGCGTGTTCTCCTCGATGGTGCACTCGGTGCCCTGGCCCTCGTGGTGCGCCGTGTACCAGGTGACCCACGCCTCGGTGGGCGACACGCCCGTGATGACCGGGCCGTCCTGCACGTAGGGATAGTTGGAGGCGTGCGCGCGAGACGACCACAGCACGATGGCGAGGACGACGAGCAGGAGCAGCCGCGGCATGAGGAAGACCCGCCATCGCAGGGCCGCGACATGCGACCGTTGAAGCTCCCAACGTAGCGCGAGAGGGGTGAGCCGTACATGAGAGGCCGATGAGACGTTCGCCTCACAGGTGACGCGAGGAGACAAGCGGGCGCGCATCGGATGGCGTCGGCGCTCAGTGCGTGCAGGCGGCGAGGCGGCCCTCGAAGAAGCGGCGCTCGCTGGCGCTGCGGGCCTGAGCGAGGGCCGCGCTGAAGTGGCCGTGCGCGGCGTGCGAATCCCCCGCGCGCAGAGTGAGCTCGCCCAGGGCCGCGAAGTAGAACGGGTAGCGCGAGAGCCGCTCCACGTGGGGGAGCGCCCGCAGGGCCAAGAGGCCGCGCAGCGGACCTTCGAGCTGCGCCACGGCCACCGCGCGGTTGAGCGCGATCACCGGCGAGGTGTCCAGCGTGAGCAGCGTGTCGTAGAGGCGCACGATGGCGGCCCAGTCCGTCTCCGCGTGCGAAGGCGCGCGCGCGTGCTCGGCGGCGATGGCGGCCTCCAGGTGGAACAGGGTCAGCTCGTCACCGGCGGCGGAGGCGGCGAGCTGCCGGAAGCCCTCGGCGATGAGCGATTGGTTCCACTGCGCGCGCTCCTGGTCCTCGAGCGTCAGCAGGTTCCCCGCGAGATCCGTGCGCGCGTTGAGGCGGGCTGCGTGCAGGCAGAAGAGGGCAGCCAGCGCGTGCGTCGACGGCGTGGCCGCGAGCGGCTGCGCGAGCAAGAGCGAGGTGAGCCGCATCGCCTCCTCGCAGAGCTCCACGCGCACCGAGGCGTCATCCGAGGCCGAGTGGTAGCCCTCGTTGAAGAGCAGGTACAGCGCGCGCTGGACCGCCAGGAGCCGCTGCGCGAAGTCGCCGGCGTCCTTCAGCTCGAACAGCGCGCGGCTGGCCTGGAGCTGCTTCTTCCCGCGCACGAGGCGCTTCTCGATGGCCGCCTCGCCCGCCAGGAACGCGCGCGCGATCTCGCCCACCGAGAAGCCGCACACGAGCTGCAGCACCAGCGCCACCTGCACCTCTTCGGCGAGCCTGGGCTGGCAGCAGGAGAACATCATCCGCAGCACGTCATCGTGGAGGGCGAGCGGATCCAGCGCGGCGTCGAGCAGGCGGGACGCGCTCTCGAGGCTCTGCGTCGCGCCGTCGGACTCGAGCTGCCGCGTGATCTCCGGGGCGAACGTGCGCGCCGTGCGCTCGCGCCGGAGCACATCGAGCGCGCGGTTCTTGGCGGTGCGCACGAGCCACGCGTGCGGATCGTCCGGCGCGCCGCGCAGCCGCCAGACCTCCAGCGCGCGGCAGAGCGCGTCCTGCGCCACGTCCTCGGCGAGCGCGAGGTTCTGCACGCCGAAGACGCGGGTCAGGGCGGCGACGAGCAGCGCCGCTTCATGCCGGAAGAAGTGGTCGTCGCCCACGATGCGCGCCTACAGCTTCATGATCGGCCGCACCTCGACGAGGCCGCCGCTCTCCAGCACCGGGCAGCCCTTGGCCAGCTCCGCCGCCTCGTCGAGGTCCTTGGCCACGATGGGCGTGTACCCGCCGATGATGTCCTTCGTCTCCGCGTACGGCCCGTCGACGATCGCGCGCGCCTTGCCCTGCACCAGCTTCCCCGCGCGCTCCAGCGGGTGCCCGCGATCGGTGACGTGCTTCTTGGCGATGAGGTCCAGCATCCACACGTTCCACTTGGCGATGAGCTTCTGCATCTCCTCGGGCGAGGAGGGCTGGGTGCTGAAGCGATAGAGGAAGAGGAAGTCCTTCATGGCGTTCTCCTGGCCGGCGGCGCTCGTGCCTCCGGCGTGTGCGGCGCGGTCAGCGCCTTGGTTTGCACAGAGGACGTTCGAGGTCCACCGCGGCAGACAACTTTCTTCGCGCGGCAAATTCTGCCGCAGCAGCGCGTGCTTGCGGACACCGGCTGCCCCGCGCATGGCGCAGCGTGGCTTGACGATCGGATCGCACACATGATTCTTCCGCGGCCTGCACACTCGACGCGAGGTGGTCTTGGCGCCAACGGCAGTCGCATCACAGGCCCCGTCGCAGGCGCGGCTCCTCGAGGTCCGCGGGCTCACGCAGGAGTTCCGGGGCGGCGGCGTCTTCGGCGCGAGCATCACCAAGCGCGTGCTCAACGAGGTCTCTTTCACCGTGGACCGCGGTGAGACCGTGGCGCTGGTGGGGCAGTCGGGGAGCGGCAAGAGCACCGTGGCGCGCGCGCTCCTGCGCCTGGTGGCGCCGCAAGCGGGCCAGATCCTGCTCGAGGGCGAGGACGTGCTGGCGAGCGAGCCCAAGGCGGCCTCGCTGCGCTACCGCGGCCGGGTGCAGATGATCTTCCAGGACCCCTTCGCGTCGCTCAATCCCGTGCACACCGTGCTGCACCACCTGGAGCGCCCGCTCTTGCGCCACGGCCGCGCCACGCCGGCGGACGCGCGCGAGAAGGCCTGCGCGCTGCTCGACGACGTGGGCCTCTCTCCCTCGCGCGAGATGGTCGATCGTCACCCGTACGAGCTCTCGGGCGGCCAGCGTCAGCGCGTGGCCATCGCGCGCGCGCTCGCGGTGCAGCCGCAGCTCCTGGTGGCCGACGAGCCCACCTCGATGCTGGACGTGTCCATCCGCGTGGGCGTGCTGAACCTCCTGGGCAAGCTGGTGCGCGAGCGCGGCCTCGGGCTGCTCTTGATCACGCACGACCTCGTCTCCGCGCGCGCGCTGGCCGACCGCGTGGTGGTGCTCTACCAGGGCCGGGTGGTGGAGCAAGGCGCTGCCGATGAGGTCATCGAGCGCCCGCAGCACGAGTACACGCGCGCGCTCCTCTCGGCCATCGCCGATCCCATCGAGGCTCCGCGCGCCTGAAGTCCGCGGCCTCCTTCGACTCTTCAGGGCGTGGGTGCGACGCGCGCCGCGCCGACGCCTGTGGCCTTGACAGGGCGCGCCTCGATTCGTTAGTTTGTTCGACGAACAAACAAAGTCGCACTGCGTCAAGATTGCGCCAACGAACGTGCACGCTCCTGTTCGCGGAGACCTCATGGGCCACCACCCGTTCCCCCCCGGCTTCCTCTGGGGCGTCGCCACCTCGGCCTTCCAGATCGAGGGCGCCACCCGCGACGGCGGCCGCGGCGAGTCGGTCTGGGATCGCTTCTGCACGCAGCCGGGCGCCATCTCCGACGGCAGCGACGGCGCGCGGGCCTGCGAGCACTTCAGCCGCTACCGCGAGGACATCGCGCTCATGCGCGAGTTGGGCGTGCGCTCGTACCGCTTCTCCATCGGCTGGACGCGCGTCTTGCCCAGCGGCAGCGGGCCTGTGAACGAGGCCGGGCTCGCCTTCTACGATCGGCTCGTCGACGCGCTGCTCGCGGCCGGCATCGAGCCCTTCGCCACGCTGAACCACTGGGACCAGCCGCAGGCGCTGATGCCCGCGGGCGGATGGGCCGCGCGCGACTCCGTCGATCGCTTCGTCGAGTACGCCGACGCCACCAGCCGCCGCCTGGGCGATCGCGTGAAGCGCTGGGCCACGCACAACGAGCCCTGGTGCATCGCCATCCTCGGCTACGAGAACGGGATGCACGCGCCGGGCCTCAAGGAGCCGCGCAAGGCGCTCGCGGCCGCGCACCACCTGCTCCTCTCGCACGGCCGCTCCGTGCCCGTGCTGCGCAGCAACGTGAAGGGCGGCGAGATCGGCCTCGTGGTCAATCTGGTGCCCGCGCACCCTGCGTCTCCGAGCGAGGCCGATCGCACGGCTGCGCGCGAGCTGGACGGCTCGTTCAACCGCTGGTTCCTGGATCCGGTGTTCAAGGGCAGCTACCCCGCGGACGCCATCGACGACCGGGTCGCGCTCGGACACTTGGACAGCGCCGACTTGCCCTTCGTGCACGCGGGCGATCTCGCGCAGATCCAGGCGCCCATCGACTTCCTCGGCATCAACTACTACTCGCGCGGCATCCTGCGCTCGACGCGCGTCCCCGAGACCGAGAACGCGCCCCGCACCATCCCCGCGCCGCCGCCCGAGGCGATGACCGACATGGGCTGGGAGGTCTACCCCGACGGCCTGCGTGAGATCCTGGTGCGCGTGCACCAGGACTACGCGGTGAAGCGCCTCTATGTCACCGAGAACGGCTGCGCCTACTCCGACGGGCCCGACTCCAGCGGCCGCGTCGCCGACGTGCGCCGCCGCGAGTACCTGCGCGGGCACCTCCTCGCCTGCAAGCGCGCGCTCGACGAAGGCGTCCCGCTCGGCGGCTACTACCAGTGGTCGCTGCTCGACAACTTCGAGTGGCAGTTCGGCTACAGCAAGCGCTTCGGCATCGTCTGGGTGGACTTCGAGACGCAGCAGCGGATCGTGAAGGACTCTGGCCTCTGGTACCGGGACGTGATCGTGGCCAACGCCGTGGACGATGAAGACACGCGCGAGCGCGCGCTGAGGTCCGCATGAAGCGCACCCTGTTCGTCCTGGTGGAGGCCTGGCTCGCCCTCGCCGCAGCCGAGGCATTCGCGCAGGAGGCGAACGCGCCGCCGTCCGTGGTGAAGGTCGTGAGCGATCCGCGCGGC
>JAFEBC010000295.1 GCA_018266095.1 Deltaproteobacteria bacterium | reverse complement strand
AGGGTCTCCGTGGCCCCGCCGCACGCGGCGAGGACGAGGGCGATGACGACGGCGCACATCCGCATGAGGAGCTCCTGTCAGGGCGCCGGCAACACACGCCCACCTGCTCCTCCATCGGTACACCTGGGGGGTGACCCCCGGAATCCGCGAAAACCCTCGGAGCCCGGATCAGTTTCTCCGCTCGCGACAGAGGGCGGAGCGGCCTCGATCTCCCCGTCCGGCCCCGCGGCGCGGGCGCTGCGTACGCGTGCAACTGCGCACAAGTCCAGCCGATTGGGACATCGCGTCAGGCGACCGCGGCGGCGTCCTCGTCGTCCTCCGAGGCCGGCCGGCGGCCCGCGCGCGCGCTGAGCATCCGGGTCGCCAGCTCTGGATCGGAGAGGTACGTGTCGGTCACGCGCGTCCGGCCGCCGAAGGGCCACAGCCGCCGCACGAACCGCCCGGCCGAGAGCAGAAGGCCTCCGCCGTACGCGACCGCGAGCGCCAGCGCCTTCTCCAGCGCGCCGGTGTCCTTCAAGGGCTTCGCCAGCACGCCCATGCGCAACAGGCGCTGCTCGGCGCACACCTGCGTGAACGCCAGGAACTGCGGGAGCTGCTTCAAGACCTCGTGCTCGCGCGGCAGGCGGTCGCGCATGAACGCGCCCAGCCGCAGGACGCCCCACATCGACACGAGCGAGAGCCCGAGGAGCTGCAGCCGGAGCAGCCCGCGCAGCTTGGCCTGCGCCAGCGCCGCCTGCGTGCGCCGCTCGCCGAAGGCCACGTGCCGCTCCTCCTGCTTCACCGCGCGCAGCAGGATCTCGCGGATGCCCGCGCCGTCCGCGCCGCGCTCGCCGTCGAGCTTCAGGGTGTCGATGAGCGCGTACAGCGCGAGCAAGACGAAGCCCTCGCCCTGCGCCATCTCCAGACAGACGTGCTCCTCGAAGGTGGCGGGCATCATGCCGCTCGTGAGGAAGCGGACCATGCCGTGCGCCTGCGCCGGCTTCTCGTGCAAGAGCTCGAGGATGCGCAGGAAGTTGTCGACGTGCTGGAACTCCTCCACGGCCTGCCGGGCGAAGAAGCGCGCGGCGTCGAGGTCGGGCGCGTCGTAGAGCCAGTGGCCGCACTGGATGCCGGTGACCTCGCCGTAGAGGAACTGGTTCATCATCCAGCCGAGCAGGGCCTGGTCGCGCCCGCAGTCCAGGCGGGCGCCGCCGAAGTCGAAGGTCATCTCTGCGCGCGACAACAGCATGCTCAGCTCCTGGCGTTGCTCACTGGCCGACGCTCGATGGTCCGTGTAGCGCGTCGCCTGCGTGTGGGCAACGGTCTTGCGCCGCACCGCGGCGTGCGCCGAGGACGCTCGGGCAGTACAACCCCGCCCGCTTCGACTGGGTGGGGAGGACGAGACCGCAGATGCACCGCATGACCGACGACTTGCAGGACCTGCGCACCGCGCCCGAACAGCTCGCTCGCTGGGCCCTGGAGACGCCGCCGCCCGTGCAGGAGGCGACCTTCTCGGCGCTGGCCTTCCTCGCGCGCACCTTCCACGCCACCGCGGCGCAGCTTCCGGCCGCCGAGGTGCTGCTGACCGAGGCGCCCATCCAGGATTCGGATGGCTTCTCGCGGATCCCGCGCGAGGCGATCGAGCTCTTCCGCGCCCGCACCGTGCGCGCGGCGGCGTGGCTGGAGCAGCTCGCCTTCTTCCGCGAGCGGTTCCCCACGGCGGCAGCCCGCGTGCCCTCGCCGCAGCTCTTCGCGCTGGCCAAGGTGCTGGCCTCGCACGCTGACGCCGTCGAGGCCGCGACCGACGTGCTGGTGCGCGAGAGCGTGCTGCCGGAGATCGAGGAGCTCATCCAGCGCGCGCTGACGTATCCGCCGCTGCAGACCCTGCTCCTGCGGCTGCGCGAGGGCGAGGCGGCGCGCTCGGCCGAGGCCCGCAAGGTCGCGGCGAGCGTCATCGGCGAGCTCACGGGGCAGAAGCTGTGGCGCGTGCGGCGGCGGTTGCTCGCGAGCGCCGCGCGCGCGGTGCTGGCCTCGCGGCCGCTGCTCGCGGAGCTGGAGCGCGCCGGGCTCAAGGTCGACCGGGCCCGCGCTGCCAAGGGCTTCGCGCGCCGCCTGGAGGAGTCGGTGGGCGGCCTCGCCGGCAAGCCCGTGATCCCGGCCGCGCTGGTGAACCGCCTCACCTCCGCCATCGCCGGCGACGAGCCGTCCGAGCCGCCGCACACGTAGGCTCGACTTGTCCGCGCGCACGTGTGACAACGCGCGCCCATGTCTGGTCCCCCCGAGCTCGAGCTGTTCTGCGCCTGCGCGCCCGGCCTCGAGCCGCTCTTGCTCGCGGAGGTGCGCGCGCTCGGCCTTCAGGGCACGTCCATCCCCGGCGGCGTCGAGCTCAAGGGCACGCTGCAGACCGCCGCGAAGTTGAACCTGTGGCTGCGCACGGCCACGCGCGTGCTGGTGCGGCTCGCGCGCTTTACGGCCACCTCGTTCGGCGAGCTGGAGAAGAAGTCCAAGGTCATCCCCTTCACGCGTGTCCTGCGCCCCGGCGCGCCGGTGTCGTGGCGGGTCACGTGCAAGAAGTCGCGCCTGTACCACTCGGGCGCGGTGGCCGAGCGGCTGCACACGGCGCTGGAGAAGGCCCTGGGCAAGCCGGCGAAGGTGCACAAGCCCTCCGAGGATGACGCGCTCGACCCCGTGCAGCAGCTCCTGGTGCGCTTCGAGCACGACGCGTGCACCGTGAGCGCCGACACCTCGGGCGCGCTGCTGCATCTGCGCGGCGGCCGGGCGCATGTGTCCAAGGCGCCGCTGCGCGAGACCCTGGCGGCCGCGCTGCTCCTGCACGCGGGGCACCGCGATGGACCTGTGCTCGACCCCTTGTGCGGCGCCGGTACGCTCGTCCTCGAGGCCGCCGCCATCGCGCAGAACCGCGCCCCGGGCCTCTCGCGCACGTTCGCGCTGCTCGACTGGCCGTCGTTCCCCAAGGGCGCCTGGGATGAGCTGCGCGCGATCGCCCGCAAGCAGGAGCGCCCGCTCCAGAGCGAGGCGTCCGCTCCGGGCGGCACCTCGCGCGGCACCGCGGGCGGGACCCCGAGCGGCACTGCGGGCGGGACCCCGAGCGGCACCGCGGGCGGCCAGTCGATGCCGCGCTTCGAGGGCAGCGACCTCGACCCGAAGGCCATCGAGGCCGCGCAAGCCAACGCGAAGTCCACGCTGACGGCGGGCGTGCACTTCACGCGCCGCGCGCTCGCCGACCTGCCCAAGTCGGACGCGCCCGGCCTGGTGGTGGCCAATCCTCCCTACGGCCAGCGCGTCGCCGCGCAGGGCGACTCCGGCGATCCGCGGCGGCTCATCAGCGACCTGAAGCGCCTCGTGGCAGAGCGGCGGCCGAACCAGCGCCTCGCGCTCCTCGCGCCACCGGACCTGATCGGCCGCGTCAGCGGGCCGGTCTTGCGCACCCAGAACGGCGGCCTGCCCGTCGTGCTCGCGCTCGTCTGAGCGGCTCCTCGCGCTGCTCATCGGGGCGCTGCTCCTCGCGCTGTCCCTGGGGGCGCAGCTCCTCGGGGCGCAGCTCCTCGGGCTGCTCGGCCCGCGTCGACCTTCAGCCGCCGATGCGCACCATCGAGCGCGCGTGCCCGGCCGACTGCGCCCGCAGGAGCTCCTCGGCTGGCGCGTGCCCCGCGCGCTTGCGCGACAGGCCGCTCTCGATCAGCTCCATCAGCGCCGCGTCGCTCGCACCCGCGCGCAGCGGCGCCTTCAGATCCAGCTCGGCCTCGTCCAAGAGGCACCAGCGGAACATCCCGTCCGCGGTGAGCCGCAGCCGCGAGCACGAGCTGCAGAAGGGCTCCGTCATCGACGAGATGATCCCCACGCGCCCGCGCAGCCGCGCCCCCGTCGCCCGATCGCGCAGCCCGTGGAGCGCCGCCGTCCCGCTGCCGGTGCCGTCGTCTGCGAGCGGCAGGAGCTCGAACTCGCGCTCCAGCTCGGCCCGGATCGCCGCCGCCGGCAAGAGCTGCGAATCGCTCCAGTGGTTTCCATCGAATGGCATATATTCAATGTATCTCATCTCCAGCCCGAGCTCGCCCGCCACCAGCCGCGCGAGGTCGCACAGCTCGTCCTGGTTCGTTCCCTGGAGCGCGACCGCGTTGACCTTCACCGTCTGGAACACCCGGGCCGCAGCGCGGATGGCCGCGATCGTCTCGGCGCAGCCGTCCCGCCGCGTGATGGCGCGGAAGCGCTCGGGTCGCAGCGTGTCGAGCGAGATGTTGACGCCGTCAAACCCCGCCTCGCGCAGGAGCGGGAGCTGATCCTCGAGCAGGAGCGCGTTGGTCGTGAGCTGCAGCCGCGCGAGGCCCTGAGCGCGCAGCGCCCCCAGCCGCAGCGCGAGCTGCGGGAAGTCCTTGCGCACCAGAGGCTCGCCGCCCGTCAGCCGGATGCGCGTGATCCCCAGCCGCACGAAGAGCGCCGCCAGCCGCTCGATCTCCTCGAACGACAGCACCTCGGCCTTCGGATGCAGCGGCACGCCCTCCTCGGGCATGCAGTACGAGCAGCGCAGGTTGCAGCGCTCCGTCACCGAGATGCGCAGCGAGGTGTGCGCCCGTCCGAATCGGTCGACGAGCCCCTGCGCCTGCGCCCGCTGCGAGGGCACGAGCCCGTACCGCGCGGCCGTGGCCTCGTCCATGCGCTCCATCCCGAAGGGGAGGGCGCCCACCACCGGCAGCTTGTTGCGCAGGGGATCCAAGACGGGCGCAAGCATAACCCGCGCCGCCCGGCCCCGCCTCGGGAAAGGGCCGCGGCTCCCCTCAGCCGTGGGCGAGCGGCGGCGACGCAGCCCAGCCGGCCGCCGCGCT
>JAFEBC010000294.1 GCA_018266095.1 Deltaproteobacteria bacterium | reverse complement strand
TCGCCATCCTCACCGGCGAGATGGACAAGCTGAAGAAGAACCTCGGCGGCATCCAGGACATGACGCGCCTGCCGGGCTGCCTGTTCGTCATCGACCCGAAGAAGGAAGAGATCGCCATCAAGGAGGCCGTGCGTCTGGGCATCCCGATCGTCGGCCTCGTGGACACGAACTGCGATCCCTCGGGCATCGACTTCGTCATCCCGGGCAACGACGACGCCATCCGCTCGATCAAGCTGTTCTGCGGCAAGATCGCGGACGCGGCCATCGAGGGCAAGGCGCGCTACACGGCGCACCACGGCTCCGAGCCGATGCCGGGCGATGAGCAGGGCGCTGACGACCGTGACGCCGCTTCCGAGCGCCGTCCGGGCCGTGGCGAGCGCCGTGGCCGCGGTGGTCCGGGCGGCCGTGGCGGCGGTGCGCGTTCGACCAAGCGCGGCGAGGGCGCGGTCGGCGACATCGAGGTCGTGAAGAAGCCGTCGCTGGGCGGCGAGGCCGGCGAGACGACTGACGACGCCGAGGGCGAGAAGGCCGAAGCCTAAGGTTCTGCACCAGTCGGGCAGACCTCCGGCGCGCGCCACGGTGCAAGTGGCCGCGCCGGTCGCACATCTGAAAGACGAATCTTCGAATTTGCAGCACCCACGAGCAGCACAACACACGAGAGAACACGGCAATGGCTGAGATCACGTCGGCGATGGTGAAGGAGCTCCGCGAGAAGACTTCGGCGGGCATGATGGACTGCAAGAAGGCGCTCGAGGCTTCGGGCGGCGACATGACCAAGGCGGTCGACTGGCTGCGCGAGAAGGGCCTGTCGGTGGCGGCCAAGAAGTCGGGCCGCGCCGCGACCGAGGGCATGGTCGGCCACTACATCCACATGGGCGGCAAGATCGGCGTCTTGGTCGAGGTCAACAGCGAGACCGACTTCACCGCGCGCAACGAGCGCTTCCAGGCGCTGGTCAAGGACATCGCCATGCACATCGCGGCGATGAACCCGGCGTACCTGCGCCGCGAGGAAGTGCCCGCGGAGGTCATCGAGAACGAGAAGAAGATCTACCGCGCGCAGCTCATCGAGCAGGGCAAGCCCGAGGCGATGCTGGAGAAGATCCTGCCGGGCAAGCTGGAGAAGTTCTACAAGGAGGTCTGCCTCCTGGAGCAGGCGTTCTTCAAGGACCCGGAAGGCAAGCGCACCGTGCAGCAGGAAGTCACGGACGCGATCGCGAAGATCGGCGAGAACCTCTCGGTGCGCCGCTTCGTGCGCATGGCGCTCGGCGAGGGTCTGAAGAAGGAAGAGAAGGATTTTGCGGCGGAAGTGTCGAAGGCTGTGTCGGGCGCGTAGTTCGAACGCCTGCTGTTGCAGCACGCGAGGCCCTTGGACCGAGAGGTTCGGGGGCCTTCGTGCTTCGGGGGCGCTCCGTTCCACCGATGCCGCGGACTTGCTGCGGAAGCGCGCAGAGGCTCGCGCCCCGGCCTTCAGGCCGGAAGAAGCCTCGCGACAGCGAGGCTTGCTCTTGTCCTAGCCCCAGCCCTTCAGGGCTTGGCTTTAGCCTGGGGCGGTGGCGCCGCGGGGCCCGAGTGGGTTCCGTCCGTCCTGGCGGGCGCTACTGCGGGCAATGTCGTGCAACTTCGTCCCCTGGACTGCGCGCGCGGGGCGTTGCGGGGCCGGCGCAGAGGCCCCGCACAAGCGGAGGCCGAAGGCCGGAGCGCCCCAAAATCGTGTGAGACGTGTCGGGCCTCGAAAATCGTGTGAGACCTAGCGGGCCCCAAAAATCGTGTGAGACGTGAAAAAAACGCGAAAATCCCGAGCGATTTCTAAGGCATCAAAATCGTGTGAGACCTGTGGAGCTCCTCGCGGCACATTGGCGCGCCGTCCACTTCCACCTTGCGCCCCCAGAGCCCTCGAGGATGATGCGCCCATGCGTGAGCTCGCGATCGAATACTTCCAAGGCCTCCGTGACCGCATCGTGGCGCGCGTCGCCGCCCTCGACGGCGCCGATTTCGTGCGCAAGGACTGGGTGCGGCCCGAGGGCGGCGGCGGGCAGATGTCCGAGCTGCGCGGGGAGGTCATCGAGAAGGGCGGGTGCAACTTCTCCGCGGTCTGGGGCGAGCGCTATCCGACCGTGCCGGGCTCCGGCGCGCAGGGCGAAGGCAAGTCGGGCGCGGAGGGGTCTGGCAAGGCGGGCGCGAATGGCGACGGTGCCGCGCTCGCCGAGCGGGCGCGCATCGATGAGCTGCTCGGGGTCCGGCCGCCGAAGCCGGAGGAGCTCGCGGGGAAGCCGTTCTTTGCGACGGGTGTGTCCCTGGTGATGCACCCGAAGAATCCGTTCGTGCCCGTGGTGCACATGAACGTGCGCTACTTCGAGGCCGGCGACCTGGCCTGGTTCGGCGGCGGGCTCGACCTGACGCCGTGCGTGCCCTTCGACGAGGACACGCGGCACTTCCACGACACGCTCAAGCGCACCTGCGACGCGCACGGCCCCGAGCGGTATCCGCGCTTCTCCCAGTGGGCCAAGGACTACTTCTTCATCCAGCACCGCAACAGCGAGCGCGGCGTGGGCGGCATCTTCTTCGACTACCTGCGGCGCGACCGCGAGCGCGACTTCGAGTTCGTGCAGGACGTGGGCGACTCGTTCCTGAACGCGTGGGTGCCGCTGGTGCTGCGCCGCAAGGGCACGCCGGTGACCGACGAGGACCGCGCGCGGCAGCTCAAGTGGCGCGGGCGCTACGTGGAGTTCAACCTCGTGTACGACCGCGGGACGCTGTTCGGGCTCAAGACGGGCGGGAACATCGAGGCCATCTTCATGTCGCTGCCGCCGCTCGTGGCCTGGTAAATCCCTTCGTTGACACTCGACAGGGCGCCGCTTACAGTCCGCGCCTCCTGAATGAATGGTCATTCAGTCCGCACGGAGCAGCACATGGCCGACACGCCCAAGTCGTACTTCGAAGAGAAGATCGCCGCGAAGCTCACCGCCAAGCCGGACCTGTCCAAGGCCGTGAACGCGACGTACGAGTTCAACATCACGGGCGACAACGGCGGCGTCTGGACGGTCGACCTCACCAAGGAGCCGGGCGTCGTGTCGGCGGGCTCGGGCGGCGCAGCCAAGTGCATCGTGACGTGCGCCTCGAACCACTTCATGGACATCGTCTCGGGCAAGATGAACGCGCAGATGGCGTTCATGTCGGGCAAGCTCAAGGTGAAGGGCGACATGGGCCTCGCCATGAAGCTGCAGAAGGTCATCGGCTAAGCGCCGACGATGCCGGGCCCGCTCTCGGGAGTCCGCGTCCTCGATCTGCCGCGGCTCCTCCCGGGGCCGTATGCCACGCTCGTGCTCGCCGATCTCGGCGCCGACGTGGTGAAGGTCGAGGACCCCGAGGGCGGCGACTATCTGCGCCACCTGCCGCCGCTGGCTGACGAGAGCGGCGGGGGCGGGATGTTCGCGGCGCTCAATCGCGGCAAGCGTTCACTCGTGTTGGACCTGAAGTCGCCCGAGGGCCCGGCGCTCTTGCAGCGGCTGTGCGCGCGAGCGGACGTGCTGGTCGAGGGCTTCCGGCCGGGCGTCTTGGAGAAGTTCGGCTGCGGGCCCGAGGCGCTCCTCGCGGCGCATCCCAAGCTCATCGTGTGCTCGATCACGGGCTTCGGGCGGACGGGGCCTTGGAAGGGGCGCGCGGGGCACGACATCGGCTACATCGCGCTCGCCGGGGCGCTGGCGCGCTGCGGGGATTCTCCGGGCGAGCCGCCTCGGCTTCCGGGCGTGCAGCTCGCGGACCTCATGGGCGGCGCGCAGACGGCGGTGATGGCCATCCTGGCCGCGCTGGTCGAGCGCGCGCGCACAGGCCAGGGCCGCGTCATCGACGTCTCCATGGCCGAGGGTGCGATGGGTTTCCTCTTGCCTCACCTGGGCGCGCTCGCGTCGGGCCAGGCCCCGCAGGCGCGCGGCGACGACGTGCTCTCGGGCAGCCACCCCTGCTACCGCGTCTACCTCTGCGCGCCCGATGCGTCCGGTGTGCGCGGCGCGATGACCGTGGGCGCGCTCGAGCCCAAGTTCTGGCAGCGCTTCTGCCTCGCGGTGGAGAAGCCGGCGTGGACCGATCGCGCGTTCGATCTCACGCTCGTCCCCGAGGTGGAGGCGCTCTTTGCCACCCTGCCGCGCGACGCCTGGACCGAGCTGCTCTCCGGCGCCGACTGCTGCTGCGAGCCCGTGCTGGAGCCGCGCGAGCTCGCCTCGCATCCGCTGCACGCGGGCCGCGAGCTCTTCGTCGACGTCGAGGGCCGGAAGTTCCTGCGCACGCAGCCGGCGCTCGTGCCGACAGGTGAGCTCCCGCGCACGCGCGCGCCAAGTCAAGGCGAGCACACCGACGAGATCCTGCGCGAGTGGCTCTGAGGGGAATCGCTACTGGACGTTCAGCCGCGCGCGCCGCACCAGCACGCAGATGGCCGTGCCGCCGCTCGAGGTCTGGTCCGCGAACATGCCGGGCACCAACAGCTCGGCTGCGTAGCCCGTCTTCGCGTCGTTCGGCACCGTGAAGGTCTGGCTCGCCTGCGTGCCCTGCGGCGTCACGGACAAGGCCGGATACGGCGCCTCCAGCGTGTTCGTCCCCGCGTTCCACGGACGCAGCCGCGACGAGGGCGCGAACGAGCCCGACGAGTAGGCCGTGCGGCCCGTCCAGGCCAAGGTCAGCGCGGCGCCATGCTGCGTGTTGCCCTGATCCGTCGGCGCGTTCAGCGTCACGTCCGGCGGGCACTGGAACGTCACCGAGGCCGCGTCGTTCGCCTGCGAGGCCGTCAGCAGCACCACGTCGTTGGGCGCGATGGTCAGGTTCGCGTCGGTCAGGTCGTACTCGCCGGCGACCGCGGACTCAGGGATGACCGTGTCGTTGATCTTCACCAGCGCGTTCGCCACCGGACCCTCGCCCGCGCTCGTCTTGCGGGTGACCAGGATGGCGCCGCTCACGGACTTCTCGCCCGACTGGGGGTTGGTGATGAGCTGGAGCCCTGCCGGCAGGTGCACCTGGAACGCGGGCGGGCCGGACTGCTGCTGCACGTCCGTACCGCCGCAACCGACCGCAATCACAACAGGAATCACCAATGACACGATGCGACGCATGTGAAGCCTCCCGAACCGAGGGGGGCTCCTACACTGTCCCACCTTCAGGTGGCAACGGTCGGGTGACCGAGGCCGCGCCCTTCCAGCCGCAGGCGCTCGACGATGACGTTGGGGATGCGCGAGAGCGGGGCCACTTCGACGACAGCGCCCCGCGCGATGGCCTGGCCGGGCATGCCGAACACGACCGAGCTCGCTTCGTCCTGCGCGAGCGTGAACGCGCCGGCCTTCTTCATGTCCAAGAGCCCGCGCGCGCCGTCCTCGCCCATGCCAGTCATGAGGACGCCGATGCCGTCTGCGCCCGCGCTGCGCGCGACCGACTCGAAGAGCACGTCCACGCTGGGCCGGTGCCGCGACACTGGCTGCTCGGCGGAGAGCTCGGCGTAGAAGCCCTGCAGGTCGCGCTGGATGCGCAGGTGGCGATTTCCGGGCGCGATGAGGGCGCGGCCTGGGAAGAGGCGATCGCCGTGCGCGGCCTCCTTCACCTCCAGCGCGCAGGCCTCGTCGAGGCGGCGCGCGAAGGCGCCCGTGAAGGCCTCGGGCATGTGCTGCACGACCGCGATCCCGGGAGCGTCCTCGGGCAGCGCGGTGAGCACGGCCTGCAGCGCCTGCGGTCCGCCCGTCGAGGCGCCCAGCGCGATCACCGTGCGCGCGGCGAGCGAGGGCGCGAGCCACGAGGACGAGCCCAGCACCATCGGGGGCGGCGTGGGCGCGGGCACCGAGCGGCCGGCGCGCTTGAACACGCGCGCGTGCGAGGCCTCGGTCACTGCGTCCACCAGCGCCGTCGCCGACTCCTCGAGGAAATCGCGCACGCCCAACTGCGGCTTCTGCACGATGGACAGCGCGCCCTCCTCGAGCGCGCGCAGCGCCGCGATCGTCCCCGGCCGCGCCACCGACGAGCACACCACCACCGGCAGCGGGTCGTCGGCCATCACCTGACGCAGGAAGGTCAGGCCATCCATGCGCGGCATCTCCAGGTCGAGCAGCATCACGTCCGGCCGCGTCTGCGCCATCTTGCGCATGGCGATGAGCGGGTCGGCCGCGACCTCCACCTCGAAGCGCTCGCGCGAGAGGATGGCCCGCGTCATCTCGCGCACGAGGGCGGAGTCGTCGACCACGAGCACTCGCAGCGGCCGCGGGTTCATGGACGGCTCACGGCGCTGGGAAGCTGCGCGTAGATGGTGGGCTTGAGCGAGCGCATGCGGTCGGTCATGCCCGTGAGCGTCTCGGCGTGCCCGACGAGCAGGATGCCGGAGGGCGAGAGGCGCGAGAGCAGGCCGTCGAGCGCGCGCGCCTTCGACTTCGCGTCGAAGTAGATGAGCACGTTGCGGCAGAGCACGAGGTCGAACTGGCCCATCGTGGACGGGATGGGCTCGTTGAGGT
Organism: Deltaproteobacteria bacterium; assembly: GCA_018266095.1. Taxonomy (GTDB): domain Bacteria; phylum Myxococcota; class Myxococcia; order Myxococcales; family 40CM-4-68-19; genus CAIWCD01. Next base: position 760 of record JAFEBC010000294.1, on the reverse strand, counting down.
TCAACTGCTGGAAGCGGATGATGGCGCGCAGCGGATCGCTCGCGCGCATCTTGCGGACGTTCTCGCCCACGCCGCGCAGCATGAAGGCCTTGAGGTAGCTCTCGGGGATGCCCACGTTGCGATCGATGGGCCACTCGCCCGCCTCGGCCTTCTCCAGCACGCGCCGCGAGAGGTCGGTGGCCACGATCTCGTGCTGCCAGCCCTGCGACACGGGCAGGTGCGCGAGCAGGGACATCGCCACCGAGAAGGGCTCCTCGCCGGTCGAGCAGGCGGCGCTCCAGACGCGCACGCGCTTGTGCCGGCGGCCCTCGGCGGCGGCGCGCTGCCAGGCGGGGAACAGCTCGTTCTCGAGGTAGTCGAACTGCGGGCGCTCGCGGAAGAAGCTGGTCTCGTGCGTGCAGATGGCCTCGATGAGCTTGCGCCGCTCGAGGCCGGTGGCGTCGTCCAGCACGCGCGCGACGTAGGACTTCCAGTCGTGCAGGCCCAACTCGCGCATGCGCCGCTGCAGCCGCGCCGTGAGCAGCGCGCGCTTGGCGGGGCCGAGGTGGATGCCGGCGTGCGCGTACACGAGGTCGCGGAGCTGGCCGAACTCGCGGTCGCCCATGGGCTGCGGGCCCAGCGGGATCGCTTGCGGCAGCTCGAGCGGCATGCGCGGGGCCATCACGGGGCGGTCGCGGACGCGAGGACGGCGCGGTCGACGGTGGTGGCCGCGAGCAGCTCGGCCGGCGAGAGGACGCGCGCGGCGTCGAGCAGGAGCACG
>JAFEBC010000293.1 GCA_018266095.1 Deltaproteobacteria bacterium | reverse complement strand
TAGCGAGACGGTGCATTCCAGAGATGCCGACGCCTGTTCATCGAATGAGACGCTCCGCGATCCGCATCCCTGAACGGGATGCTCCACCAGGGGCGAGCTCCGCTCCCCCTGGACCCCCAGTGGGATCTGCCCAGGATCCGGGCGTGGGAGCGTCATCGGTTGGGGCCATCGGGTCCGTTTGTGCCGCTCGGGGGCGACGATGAAATCCGGCGACATCCGCATCCGCGACCTCGGCATCAGCTTCCGGCTCTACCGGGAGAAGGTCTCGACGCTCAAGGAGGCCATCGTCAACCGCTTCCGGCACCTGCGCTCGTCGGAGGTGTTCTGGGCGCTGCGGCACGTCTCCGCCGACATCCACGCGGGCGAGGCGGTGGCGCTGGTGGGGCACAACGGGAGCGGCAAGAGCACGCTGCTCAAGACCATCGCGGGCGTGTTGCAGCCGTCGGAGGGGCAGGTGGACGCGCTGGGCCGCATCAGCCCGATGATCGAGCTGGGCGCGGGGTTCGACTCCGAGCTGACGGGGCGCGACAACATCTACCTGAACGGCGCGCTGCTCGGCTTCTCGCACAAGCAGATGGAGGCCAAGTTCGACCGCATCGTGGAGTTCAGCGAGATCCACGACTTCATCGACATGCCGGTGAAGAACTACTCGAGCGGCATGACGGCGCGGCTCGGGTTCGCCATCGCGCAGGACGTGGAGCCGGAGATCCTCATCGTCGACGAGGTGCTGGCGGTGGGCGACGAGCGCTTCCAGGAGAAGTGCAAGCGGCGCATCCAGGACTTCCGCACCGCGGGGGTGACGTTCGTGTTCGTGTCGCACTCGATGGCGACGGCGCAGAGCCTGTGCCCGCGCGCGATCGTGCTGCACCACGGCAAGCTGGAGTTCGACGGCGACATCGAGCCGGCCTGGACGCGGTATCGTGAGCTGGAGGCGGGGCCGAAGCCGGGCCCGGCGATCACGGAGCAGCAGGCGTAGGGGCAAGAACGGCCAACAGGGTGGGGATCACGGATGCGCATTGTGTGGCATTGCGAAGATCGTGCGGGCGCGCAGATGGCGGGCCCGGCGATCCGCGCCTTCGAGCTGGCGAGCCGGCTGTCGGCAGAGCACGAGGTGGTGCTGGCGTGTCCGAACGCGAGCGGCATCCCGCCTGAGCTGGTGAAGGCGCGGTCGCGCGGCCGGCTGACCTTGGTGGACCACGACGGCGGCTCGCTGCAGACCGCGCTCGAGGGCGCGGACGTGCTGGTGACGCAGGGGTTCGGCTTCCCCGCGGGGGACGTGCGCCGGCTGCCGGAGACGACGCGGCTCGTGCTCGATCTGTACGACCCGGTGCAGCTCGAGCTCCTGGCGCGCGCGGGCGAGACGCCGACCACCGAGCAGCGGCTGCACCTGGCGCGGGTGCGCTGGCGGCTGTTGTGGATGCTGGGGCGCGCGGATCACGTGCTGTGCGCGTCCGAGCGGCAGCGGGCCTTCTGGCTGGGGTGGCTGGGCGCGGTGGGCCGGCTCGTGCCCGAGACGCTCATCGACGATCCGAGCGCGCAGCGGCTCCTCGCGGAGGTGCCGTTCGGTGTGCCGAGCGAGCCGCCGACGCCGAGCGTGGACGCGGCCAAGCTGCTCCTGGGCGCGACGGGCGGGGAGCCGCCGGTGCTGTGGTGGGGCGGCCTGTGGGACTGGATGGATCCGCTGACGGCCGTGCGCGCCATCGCGCGGCTGCGCTCGGAGGGCAATCCGGCGTGGCTGGTGCTGCCCGCGGGCAATCGTCCGGGCGCGGAGCCGATGCCGATGTCGGCGCGCGTGGAGCAGGAGGCGCGCCGGCTGGGCCTGTGGCTCAAGGGCGTGACGCGGCTGCCGCAGTGGATCCCGTATGCGCAGCGCGGGTCGCTCCTGCTCTCGGCGAGCGCGGCGGTGTCGTGCCACTTGCCGTCGCTCGAGGCCGAGCTCTCGTTCCGCACGCGCCTGCTCGATTGCCTGTGGGCGGGCGTGCCCGTGGTGGCGACGCGCGGCGACGAGCTGTCCCTGCGCGCCGAGCGCGACGGCTGGGGCCGCACGGTGCCGCCGGGCGACGAGGTGGCGCTGGCGAACCAGCTCCGCGTCCTGTTGACCCCCGATGGCCGCGCGCGCGTGGGCCTGGCGGCGGCCAAGGCGCAGAAGGCGTGCACGTGGGATCGCTCGGGGCAGGCGCTGCAGAGGCTGCTCGAGCAGCCGGCGCCCAAGCGGTCGGCGGGGAGCTTCCAGCTCTTGCCGGAGCTGCAGGGCGCGGGGGCGACGGACGTGATCCGGACGGCGTCGATGAAGGTGTTCCGGAGGTTGCAGGGGAAGAAGTAGAGCCTAAGGCTCCGCGCCCCTCGGAATCCCCCCGCGCACCCTTCGCCCGCTCGCGCGCAGGGCCGACACGAAGCCATCCACGCCCGCGCGCACTTCGGCCACGGCCAGCTTCGGCTGCAGTCGCACGAGCTCTAGCGGCGCCTTCACGCCCAGCCGAAACGCCGCCACGAGCGGCACCAGCGCGAGTGCCTTGGCGACTGGCTGGTGCAAGGCCAGCGTGCGCAAGTGATTGGTGCCCAGGAGCCTGCGCTGCAGCGGCGTCCCCGATCCGAACGTCGCGCTGAACTTGTGCAGCGCCTCGGCCGCGCGCACGAAGCGGCTCTCCCAGCCGGCCTGCGAAGCGCGCAGCGAGAGGTCCACGTCCTCGTAGTACGCGAAGTACGCAGGGTCGAAGAGGCCCACCTCGCGCAGCATCGACGCGCGCAGGAGGACTGCGCCGCCGGTCGCGCCCAGGGTCACGTCATCGGTGCGCGTGAGCTGCGAGAGCGGCAGATCGAAGTCGCGATCGCTCGCGCGGCCCACCGCGTCCATCACGAGACCCGTGGAGTTCACGCGCTCGCCGTCCTGGAAGAGCAGGGTGCCGCAGAGGAGGCCCGCGCGCGGGTGCGCGGCAGCGGCGTTCAGGAGCGCGTCGAGCCAGCCGGGGCGCAGCGTGACGTCGTTGTTCAGGAGCGCGCAGAAGTCCGCGTTCGAGCGCAGCGCGCGGCGCAGGGCCTCGTTGTTGGCGCGGCCGTAGCCCAGGTTCTCGGGTAGCTTCAGGTGCGTCGCGCGGGGAAACTCACGAGCGAGCAGGTCAGCAGTGCCATCGGTCGAGCCGTTGTCGACGACGACGACCTCCACCTCGGCCCGCGCTCGCGCCTGCTCGGCGAACACCGCGCGCAGGCAGTCCGGCAGCAGATGCGCGCCCTGCCACGTGAGCACGGTGACGTGCACGCGCGGCCGCGCCGGCTGCGCGCGCGGCGGCGATTCACCACCAGACGGCGGCGTCGGTGCGCTACCCTGCGCGGGCTTGCTCTCCGTCGGACTCAACGCAGCTCCTCTGCTCGCGCCGCGCACCGGTGTGGGCAGATACATCCTCGGCCTCGCGGGCGGCCTCGAGAGGATCGCAGGGTCGTCGCCTGAGCGCGAGTTCGAACTGCGCGCGTTGTTCGCGCCGCGGACGATCTTCACGGATCCGGCGCCGGCCCCGAACGCCAGGCCGTCCAAGTTGGGCCGCGTGCGCGCGCTGGTGAAGGCGCTGCCAGCCGCGTATGAGCTGGCCGACCTCGCGCGCGGGGCGCTGCTGGCCGCCGAGCCGGGGCTCGACGTCTTCCACGAGACGAACCACGCGCCGCCGCTCACCCGGCGGCCGCTGGTGCTCACCATCCATGACCTCTGCACCATCCTGCAGCCCGAGACGCAAGAGCCGGCGCGGGCGCGCTTCTTCGCCAAGACCATGCGGGCGCGGGCGAAGGGCGCGCGCGTGGTGATCACGCCGACGCAGGCCATCGCGAGACAGGTGGTGGACGTGCTCGGCCTCGAGCCCAAGCGCGTGCGCGCGATCCATCATGGTGTCGATGTGACACTCAGCCTCGCCGGTGCCGCGCGGGCGCCGGTGCTGGCGCAGCATGGGGTCGGCGGGCCGTACCTCCTGTTCGTGGGCGCCATCGAGCCGCGCAAGGGGCTGCCCGCGCTGCTCGATGCGTACGATG
>JAFEBC010000292.1 GCA_018266095.1 Deltaproteobacteria bacterium | reverse complement strand
TGATGGCGAGCTTCACCTCGCGCACGCTGAACTTCGCGTCGGCGGAGCACACGCGGATGTCGCAGGCCGTGATCAGATCGAGCGCGCCGCCGATGCACCAGCCGTGGATGGCCGCGATCACCGGCTTCTTCGAGCGCGCGATGGCGTTGAGCGCGCCTTGCATGAGCTCGATTTGCCGCAGCAGCTTGGTGCGGCCCGCGGCGAGGTTCTCGCCCGCGAAGAGTTCGCCCACGTCGTTCATCATCCCGGCGATGTCGAGGCCGGTGCTGAAGCCCTTGCCGTCGCCGCGGAGCACGACGGCGCGCACGGTGTCATCGCGATCGAGGTCGGCGAAGAGGCCGGACATCTCGCGCCAGAAGGCCGAGCCGAGCGCGTTGCCGCGGCCGGGGCCGATGAGCGTGACGGTGGCGACGAGGTCTTCGCGGGTGACGCGGACGGACTCGAGCGGCGTGGTCATGGCGCGATGCTGCCACTGATCGACGCAGGGCGCGACGCAGGTCGAGGCGCCACCAGTTCGAGATACTCGAGCTTCTGCGGGACTTCCTTGGGACTAACGACGGCAGCAGTGATGAAGGTTCCCCCAATCGCAGCGAGAACCGCGCCAGCGATGAGGTCGCCGCGGTCGGGCTTCGCATAGCCCGCGATGAGAAAGCCCAACCCTACCAGCGCAAACTCTGAACCTCCCAAGACGACGATCAGCTTGCTGCTTTCGGGGACGTTGCGCTGAATCAGTTGGAGCTTCGTGTCCTCGAGTCCGACGGTGACGTCGAGGAACTGGGGCTCCTGCTCCTCGGGAACCAGCGTCACCCGGTGGCGCCCTTGCTCTGCTTCGAACGTGCACGGATGCGCATCGTCGAGCAGCCCGCGGCACACGGTGCGGCCCTCGATCGAGATGGTCGCCTGCACCGGCGGTCCCACGCGCGAGAGCGTGACGTGGGCCTTCGGGATCGCCTCGCGCGCGGCATCGTCTTCGAGCGGCGCGTGCAGCGCGAAGAGCACGGCCAGCATCGGCAACAGCGTCATGGAGTCCCCCAGAGACTACTGCGCATTCAAGTACCCGAGCACCAGATTCTTGGCCTTCTGCGCCGCCGTGGGCAAGTCCGCGCCCATCGCCAACGCCGCCGCCAGCGCGCTCGCCAGGCGGCAGCCCGTGCCCCGCGCGGATTTCCCGATGAGCCGGTCGCTCACGAGCTGCGTCGTCTTCGTGCCCACAGCCAGCACGTCGATCGCCTGCGGACCCTCGGTGTGCCCGCCCTTCACCAGCGCCGCACGCACGCCGCGCTCGGTGAACAAGCGCGCCGCGCGCACCTGCTCGGAGGCATTGGTGGGCTGCTTCACCAGGTCGAGCAAGAGCTGCGCCTCGACGGCGTTCGGCGTCAGGATCACGTGCGGATACAGCGGCATGTGCGCCGCGCGCGCCTCGGCGGGCGTGCCGCGGAACAAGGGCGCGCCGCTCGTCGAGCGCAGCACCGGATCGAGCACGACGGGCAGCTCGGGGCGCTTGTCGTGGATCTCCTTCACCAGATCGAACACGGCCTTGGCGATGAGGCCCGTGCCGAGCATACCCACCTTCACGGCGCGCACGTCCTCCTCGGCGAGGAGCGCGCGCGCGGCCTCGAGCACGTAGCCCGTGCCCACCGGGTGCACCTTGCGCACGCGCAGCGTCGTCTGCACCGTGAGCGCCGTCGGCACCGCCAGCGCACGCGCGCCGATGGCCCGGATCGCCTCGCAGTCGGCCAGCATCCCCGCGCCCCCGCTGGGATCGTGTCCGGCCAGCACCAGCACACAAGGGACGCTCACGTGCGCGATCGTAGCCGATGTGCGTCCGCGATGCCTTGACCGCGCGTCGGCCCGCCCACTAAGTACGTTGCGACCACAACAGGGAGTCGAACCGAATGCTCCGCAAGGGCCTCATCCATCGCCTGGCGCCGCTCTCGCTGGCAGTGTTGTTCGCTGCCTGCGCCACCACCAGCACCGCCGAATCGGCCAAGCCGGCCGAGGGCGCGGGCAAGGCCGCGGCTGCGTCCACGTCGACACCGGCAGCGGGCACGTCGACGGCGATGACCGGCGGCGCCAATGCGGGCGCGGATGCGGGCACGGCGGTCGCCGCGGCTGACGCGGGCGAGGCCGATCCGCTGCTCGACCCCACCATGGGCGCGAACGGCCAGGCGCAGCCCGCGGAGGCCACGCAGGAGGAGAAGGAGCTCACCAAGGCCGAGGTCGGCGAGGACACCGACGACGCGGCGCCCGAGGGGTTCATCTCCCGCGCCTCAGGCCGCCCCGACCACCCGCGCACGCTCGAGGAGATCAAGGCCTCCGGCTACATCCGCGTGCTCACGCGCAACAACGACACGAGCTTCTTCATCACCCGCGGCCACCGCATGGGCTTCGACTACGAGCTCGGCAAGGAGCTGGCCAAGCGCCTCGGCATCCGCGTCGACATGGTGATCACCAACGACTGGAGCGAGATGATCCCGGCGCTCCTGCGCGGCGAGGGCGACGTGATCGCGGCGCAGGTCTCGGTGACCAGCGAGCGCCAGGCGCAGGTGCTCTTCGCCAAGCCGTGGGGCCACACGCGCGAGATGATGGTGTGGAAGGACGGCACCCCGCCGCTGCGCTCGATGGACGATCTCTCGGGAAAGACGCTGCACGTGCGCAAGGGCTCGACCTACTTCGCCACGCTGACGGCGCTGAACCAGCAGTTCGCGGCGCAGAACAAGCCGCTCATCGAGATCAAGACGGTGCCGGAAGATTGGGAGACGGAGTCGGTGCTGCAGTCGGTGTCGCAGGGCGAGTTCGTGTACACGCTCGCAGATTCGCTGCTCGCCGAGATCCACTCGGCGCACTACGACAACCTCGTCATCGGGCCGCCTGCGAGCGCCGAGCGCGACCTCGCGTGGGCGGTGCGTCCGGCGGACAAGAAGCTCGCGCGCGAGATCGACGAGATGTTCCACGACCTGCGCAAGAAGCCGAACTTCAACATCCTCTACCGGCAGTACTTCGAGGCGGACAAGGAGTTCAAGAAGCGCACCAAGGACAAGTTCTACGCGTCGGAGACGGGGACGCTCTCGCCGTACGATCCGCTGGTGATGAAGTACGCGGAGCAGAACAGCTTCGACTGGCGGCTCGTGGCGGCGCAGATCTACCAGGAGAGCCGCTTCGACCCGAAGCGCAAGAGCCACGTGGGCGCGCAGGGGCTGTTCCAGATCATGCCGCCGACCGCGAAGGGCCTGGGGATCACCGACCCGACCGATCCCGAGCAGTCGATCCGCGGCGGCCTGAAGTACATGCTCCAGCTCGCCAAGCACTTCAACGACGTGCCCGACGAGATCGAGCGGTACCGATTCGCGCTCGCGGCGTACAACGCGGGCTTCGGTCACATCGACGACGCGCGGCGACTCACGCGCGCGGCGAGGAAGGACGACACGCACTGGCGCGAGGTGGCGCCGTGGCTGCTCAAGCTCGCGGACAAGAAGTATTCGAGCAAGGTGCGCTTCGGGTACTGCCGCGGGATCGAGCCGGTGGACTACGTGCGCAGCATCGACGAGCGCTACGCGGGGTACGCGCAGCTCGTGCCGCTGAAGAAGGAAGTGAAGAAGTAGGCCGATCGATTGGCTGGTTCCGAATGGAGTTCTGAATGCTCAAGCGCTTCTACGTCGAGAACTATCGCTGCCTCGGAACCTTCGAGCTGAAGCCCGAGGGTGTAGTCTGCCTCGTTGGACCAAACGGTGGCGGCAAGTCGACCGTCTTTCAGGCGCTCCAAGGAATTCAGGCATTCCTGCAAGGAAGTCTTGTAGCCGCTGCGTTTCCGCCCTTCTCGTGGACGCGCTGGGATCAGCGACAAGTCCAGAAGTTCGAACTGGAGGCTGAATCCGTCGAGAAGACCAACTTCCGCTACGAATTGGAAGTGGTTCATACTCAAGGGCCAAATCCATCCATTGCCGTGAAGGCCGAGCTTCTCTTCGCGAATGACAACTTGGTGTATCGAAATCAAGGCGGAGAGGTTACACTCTTCGAATCGGATACGACGTTTCCGTTCGATGAAACTCGGTCTTTCATTCCGCTCTTCGAGCCCAAAGGCACGGCAAGTGTCATTGCGCAATTCAAGCGGTGGGCCTCTGCAATTTGGCTCTTCGCCCTGAGACCGTTCGGTTTGAGCGGGTTTGCTGATAGCGAAGCGAACACGCTCAGCACGGACGGACTCAACCTCGCTGCATGGTATCGGACGATCCTGCAATCCCGACCGGAGATGGCCCAACAGATTGTGCAGAGCCTTCGTCCAGTTGTGCCAGGGCTCGTCAGCATTCGGATGGAACAGATTGGTCGCAACGGGCGCCACATGTTTGTCAGCATTGCGCAGCCGGCCCCCAAGGGAGATCTGACGGTCGAAGAACTCTCGGATGGACAACGCTGCTTACTGCTCCTCTACGCGATTCTGCATGGCCTCGCCGCAAGCGCGTCCGTGCTCGTCTTTGATGAACCCGACAACTTTGTTGCCGAGCAAGAGATCCAGCCCTGGCTTGCTGAAATCCGCCGAGTCGTCGTTGAAGCCGGCACGGGCACTCTCATCGTTCTGACGCACCACCCCGCTGTGATCGACTACCTCGCCGCTGGCCAGACGCTCTTCCTGTCGCGTCCAGACGGAGGGGCGACACGCCAGACCGATATTGGTGCATCGATCGAACGAGAGGATGGCCTGCGAGCGTCGGAATGGCTTCGCAACAGGGTTGCGGGATAGCCGTGGCTCGAATTCGGGTTTGGTGCGAAGGCCATCGTGACGAAGCCTTCTTGAGACGCGTTCTCGCTTGCGAAGGGTTTGAGCCACGCGACTTGACGTTCAACGTGGCACCCCGTGGTCGCGGAAGCGCGAGTTCGTGGATACTCGAACAGTTCCAGCGAGAAGTTCTTGCGCAGGCCAAGCGGTGTCGGAACCAAGAGGAGCTCTTCTTCTTGGTCGCGATCGATGGTGACGCAGTGGGCCTAGACGGGCGCTTGGCCCAATTGGCTGCACGAGGAAGCGATTCGCGGATCGCGGCTTTCGTTCCGTGCTGGAGTGTCGAGACTTGGCTTCTTCACTTGTCCGGCAACTCCGTTGACGAGTCCAGAAGTCTGAAGGCGCGGATCGCGTCGGAACTCGAGTTTCGAGAGATGTTGCGGTCCGTCACCTGTTCCGCTTGGAAGGCGGCAGCTTCGCAAGGC
>JAFEBC010000291.1 GCA_018266095.1 Deltaproteobacteria bacterium | reverse complement strand
CAGGGCGTGTTCCTCCCCGGCATCGCCAAGCGCTTCGCGGAGGCGGCGGACCTGGGCGCGAACGAGGCGCGTGAGCAGATCCTCCTCGGCACGGCGCGCGCGTACCTGGCGCTGCAGGGCACGAGTGAGCTCCTCAAGGCCGCGCAGGACGCGGAGCGCGTGTCGATCAAGCGCGAGGACGACGCGAAGGCGCAGATCGCGGCGGGCACGGCGGTGGAGCTGAACCTCTTGCGCGCGCAGACGGAGACGGCGTCGGCGCGCGTGAACATCGCGGCCATCGAGGGCCAGCGGCAGCAGCTCTATCCGCTGCTCGAGGGCCTGGTGGGCGAGGCCGTGGACGTGGTGCCGGTGGGCACGGGCAGCGAGCTGCCGACGGCGATGCGCTCGGACAAGGACGAGCCGTGGGAGTCGTCGTTCGCGGTGCGCTCGGCCATCGAGCAGGTGCACGGGACGGAGAAGTCGGTGGACTACGACACGTGGCAGTGGCTGCCGTCGATCGTGGGCATCGCCAAGGGCAACTACAACTCGAACGAGGGCTTCACGGGCCACAACTTCACGTACGACCTGATCGTGGCGGCGCAAATTCCGCTCTACGATCGCGGCGCGCGGTATGCGCAGCGCAAGGAGGACCTGGCCAAGCTGCAGCAGGCGTTGGCCAATCTCGCGGCGTCGCGGGCGCGGGCGCGGTCGAACTGGCTGGGCGCGCGCGCGAACGTGGGCGCCGCGGAGGCGCAGCTCAAGCAGGCGCAGGCGCAAGAGGCGCTGGCCACGCGGGCGCAGTCGCAGGTGGACGCGTCGGCGAAGGCGGGGCTGGCCACGTCGCTCGATCTGGTGGACGCGGACAACCGGCGCTTCCTGGCGTCGTCGAACGTGGTGCAGGCGCGCACGTCGCTCGAGGTGCGGCGGGCCGAGCTCTTGACCATCGAGGGCAAGCTCTTCGAGCAGCTCGCGGCGACCAAGCAGTAGCTGCGCCCTCGCGTTGCCGTCGCAGCAACGCCGTCGCAATCAGACGGCGCGGCGCAACAGGCCAGTGCCACATACAATGCGGGCGTGAGCGACACCTCGCCAGACACCGCCGCCGGGCCTCCGCACGAGGGCCGCGCGGCGGTGCTGCTTCGCGGGCCGTTCAAGGTGCTGCGGCACCCGGCCTTCCGCGCCATCTGGCTCGGCGCGCTGGTGTCGAACGTCGGCAACTGGATGGAGGGCGTCGGGCAGTCGTGGGAGGTGCAGCGGCAGACGGGCTCGCCGTTCCTGGTGGAGCTGCTGGCGTCGAGCGAGTTCATTCCCTCTCTGCTGCTGACGCTCTTCGCGGGCCACCTCGCGGACCGGCTCGATCGGCGCAAGCTCGTGCTCTGGGGCCAGGCGGGCCTGATGGTGCAAGCGGCGGTGCTGGCCGCGCTCGCGCACTTCAAGCTGGCGAGCGCGACGGTGATCATCGTGGTGTCGTTCCTCGAGGGTGCGGCCTGGACCCTGGTGCAGCCGGCCTGGCAGGCGCTGATGCCCTCGCTCGTGCCACGCGAGGAGCTGCCGCAGGCGATCGCGCTCAACTCCGCGCAGTTCAACGTGGCGCGCCTCTCGGGGCCGGTGCTCGCGGGCGCGATCCTTGCGGTGAGCAGCGCGGCGTTCGTGTTCGATCTGAACGCGCTCAGCTTCGTGGCCATCCTGGCGGCGCTGTTCTTCGTGCGCATCGACGCGGCGATCACGAAGCCCAAGCACGACGCGGTGCAGCCGTTCCCCGAGAAGGAATCGCTCGCGGAAGAGGAGCGCGGCGTGAAGCACGCGATCCGCTGGGCGCTGACCACGCCGGGGCCGCGCAGGCTGCTGCTCGGCATCTCGGTGTTCTCCTTCCTGGCCGCGCCGGTGCAGGGGTTGATGGCGGTGTACGCGGACGACCTGCTGCATGTCGGACCCCACGGGTATGGGTTTCTCTTGGGGAGCCTCGGCTTCGGCGCGCTGTGCGGGGCGCTGTCGCTGTCGCAGTTGCCCAAGTCGTATCCGCGGCACCACCTGATCCCGCTCTCGATGGTGGCGTACGCGATGGCCGCGGTCGCGTACGGGTTCTCGCAGTGGATGTTGCTCTCGTGCGCGGCGCTGGCCGTGGCGGGCGTGTTCTGGGTGTGGTCGCTCTCGTCGTCGTCGACGGCGATGCAGTTGCTCGTGCCCGAGCGGCTGCGCGGGCGCGGGCTGTCCGTGCTCACGCTGGCCACGATGGGGCCGCTGCCGATGGGACACTTGCTCGCGGGCGCCATCGCGCACCAGACCAACGCGCGCGTGGCCGTGGTGGGCTTCACGATCCTGCTCGCCGTGTTCGCCATGTGGGCCTCGTTCTCGCGCGAGCCCGGCATCGACGGCGGCGCGAAGAGTGCCAATCGCAAGAGCCGCGACTTCCTCGAAGAGGTGCGCGAGATGTTCACCGCCGAGTCGCACCGGAGCTGACGTGGGCCTCGAGCGGGCACGCCACGCGCCAGCGACACAGCGCCGCACCCTGCGACATCTCGACGCCGCGACCCGCGCTCGCTCCGCCCCCGCACCTCGGTACAATCAGGAGGGCATCGGGCCTCGATCGGAGGGCACATGCAGGCGCCACAAAGGAGTGCGGCCGGCGGACGCGAGACGCTGCGAGAGGCGCGCCGCGAGTACTTCATCCGGAATCGCTTCGGTGACGACGGCGGCTACGCCTCCAAGTGGGCCGAGTTCGCCCTCGGGCCCATCCCGATCCCGTTCCCCAACACCCGGGAGCGCGTGCGCGCCCTGCGCTTCCACGACCTGCACCACGTGCTGACCGGCTACGGCACCGACGTCGCCGGGGAGAGCCAGATCTCGGCGTGGGAGCTGGGCTCGCACTGCCGCGACATGGCGGCCGCGTGGGTGCTGAACCTGGGCGGCCTCGGCCTCGGGCTCGCGGTGGCGCCGCGGGTGTGCTGGCGGGCCTTCGTGCGCGGCCAGTCTTCGCAGAACCTGTACACACGGCCGTTCGACGACGCGCTCTTGGACACGCCGGTCGAGGAGGCGCGGCGCGCGCTGGGGCTCGCGCCGGAGCAGGACCACGCGGCCACCCTGCGGACGCGCGCGCTGTTCGTGCTGGCGTGCCTCGCGGGGACTTTGATCGCGGTCGCGGGTCTCGCGGTGTTCCTGCCGCTCGCGCTCCTGGCGGCTGTCCCGCTCAACCTCGCCGCCCGCAAACGAACGCAGCAGACCTGAGGCCGCTTGTTGTACTCTGCGGGCCCGCATGCGCACTGCGTACCTGTCGGAGCACATCGTCTGCCCTGAGGGCGTCCGCGCCGGCGCCGTGATCGTCTCGAATGGCCGCATCGAGGGCGTGGTCGATCGCGCCGCCGTGCCGTCCGACGCGCGCGTGCGTGACCTCGTCGCGCAGTGGCTCCTGCCGGGCCTCGTCGACGCGCACGTGCACGTGAACGAGCCGGGCCGCACCGAGTG
>JAFEBC010000290.1 GCA_018266095.1 Deltaproteobacteria bacterium | reverse complement strand
CGTCTCGGGCCGCGCCTGCAGGATGTAGATGCGCCCGTCGACGCCGTCCTTGCCCCACTCGATGTCCATGGGGCGGCCGTAGTGCTTCTCGATGGTGAGCGCGTGCTGCGCGAGCTCGGTGATCTCGGCCTCGGTGAGCGAGTAGCGCGCGCGCTCGTCGGCGGAGGTGTCGATGGTCTTCACCAGCTTGCGCGTGGCGGCGCCCTCGTCCTCCGAGGTGAACACCATCTTGAGCAGCTTGCTCCCGAGCTGCTTGCGGATGACGGCGCGCTTGCCCTCGCGCAGCGCGTGCTTGTGCACGTAGAACTCGTCGGGGTTCACCGCGCCCTGCACCACGGTCTCGCCGAGGCCGAAGCTCGAGGTGATGAACACCACGCCCGGAAAGCCGCTCTCGGTGTCGAGCGTGAACATCACGCCGGACGCGCCCAGGTCCGAGCGCACCATCCGCTGCACGCCCGCCGACAGCGCGACGCCCGCGTGCGCGAAGCCCTTGTGCACGCGGTAGCTGATGGCGCGATCGTTGTAGAGGCTCGCGAAGACCTCCTTGATCTTCGCCAGCACCGTGTCGATGCCGCTGACGTTGAGGAACGTCTCTTGCTGCCCCGCGAACGACGCGTCCGGAAGATCCTCCGCGGTGGCCGACGAGCGCACCGCGAAGGTTGCGCCCGGATCCTGCGCCGACAGCTTGATGAACTCCGCGCGGATCGCCGCTTCCAGCTCGCGCGGGAAGGGCGCCGACTCGACCCAGTGCCGGATCTCCTTGCCCGCCTCCGCGAGCGCCTTCACGTCGTCGGTGTCGAGCGTCGCGAGGCGCGCCGCGATCTTCTCCGTCAGGCCCGCTTCCTCGACGAAGCGCCGGAACGCGAACGCCGTGGTGGCAAATCCGCCGGGCACGCGCACGCCCGCCGCCGAGAGCTGACTGATGAGCTCGCCGAGCGACGAATTCTTCCCGCCCACGGTGTCGACATCGCCCATCCGTAGCTGTTCGAAGGGCGCAAGCCACGCGACGCTCAATGGATTGGTCATGGTGCCGCGGACTATAGTCCGTTCGCGCATGGCCAACCGAACCGTCTACTTCGTCTCCGATGGCACCGGCATCACCGCCGAGACGTTCGGCAACTCCATCCTCTCGCAGTTCGCCATCAAGGCGCGCCACGTGCGGCGGCCCTTCATCGACACCGCCGACAAAGCGCACCAGGTCCTGCGCGAGATCAACCACACCGCCGACTCCGAGGGCACGCGGCCCATCGTCTTCATCACGCTGGTCGAGCCGGAGATCCTCGCCATCATCAAGGGCGGCGGGCCGGGCGGGCAGGGCGTGGCGCAGAAGGGCCTCGTGCTCGACATGTTCAACACCTTCATCGACCCGCTCGAGGTCGAGCTCGGCATCAAGTCGAACCACCGCATCGGCCGCTTCGACGGCGTGTCGGGGAGCCAGAGCTATCTGGAGCGCATCGAGGCCATCAATTTCTCACTCGAGCACGACGACGGGCAGTCCTCGAAGAACCTCGCGTCCGCGCACGTGATCCTCATCGGCGTGAGCCGCAGCGGCAAGACGCCCACGACGCTCTATCTGGCCATGCAGCACGGCGTGAAGGCCGCGAACTATCCGCTCATCCCCGAGGACTTCGAGCGCGGACATCTGCCGTCGAGCCTCGCGCCGTACAAGAAGCGGTGCTTCGGGCTCACCATCGATCCCAAGCGGCTGGCCGAGGTGCGCAACGAGCGCAAGCCGGGCAGCAAGTACGCGTCGCTGGAGAACTGCGCGTACGAGGTGCGCGAGGCGGAGGCGATGATGCGGCGCGAGGGCGTGTCGTGGCTGTCGTCGACGCACAAGTCGATCGAGGAGATCGCGACGACGATCCTGCGGGATCTGAGCCCGGAACGGCTGATGTACTGAGCGCTCCCGGCTTCGCATGAGAAAAACTCATGCATGAATTCTGCTCATGCGAGGGGCGCGCGGCCCCGACTCCGCCGGCGCGCAAGCGCGAGGAGCGCCAGCAGCGCGAGGCCTCCGGTCGGGTCCACTGACGCACACCCGCGCGACGCGGCGTTCGTCAACGTGCCCGCGTCGGCGTCATCACCTGCGTCCGCGCTCGCGCCGCCATCCGCGCCTGCGCCTGCGTCCGTCTTCGTGCCGCCATCGGCTGCGCTGCCTCCGTCAGCCTTGGTGCCCGCATCTGCATCGCCGGCGTCTGCAGCACCCGCGTCCACCGTCGTGCCTGCGTCGCCGTCCGCACCAGCGTCGGCGCCCGCGTCCGCCTGCCCCGCGTCCCCGCCGTCGCCCGCGTCTCCGCCGTCGCCAGCGTCTCCGCTGCCGCCCGCATCCGCGCTGCCCGCGTCCGCTCCCGCATCCGCCGTTCCCGCGTCGCCGCTCCCCGCGTCCGCAGGCACCTGCACCGCGCTCAGCTCCGCCGCGCCCCCGTTGAACACGTCCACGTCCACGTTCCCGCTGCCGCTGATCCCCGACACCGTCCCCGTCGCCGCGTACTGCCAGAACGTCCACGTGTTCCACGCGCTCGGGATGTTCGGACAATGCACGTTCCACATCGCGTCCCACAGGGGCACGCCCGCGAACTGCGTCGGGTTGCCGATCGTCCCGAGGAAGCGCGCGCTCGTGTAGACGATCGTGGTCATCCCCGTCTTGGTGCGCACCTCGTCGATGAAGTCCTGCGTGCGCTGCACCACCACCGCGTTCGTCTGGCTGTCGGTGGTCTCGAGGTCGAGCGTGGGCGCGAGGTCGCCTGCCTCCAGCGTGAACTTCGAGAGGAACCAATCCGCCTGCGTGACGCCGCTGTCTTGCGGCCGGAAGAAGTGGTACGCGCCGCGCACGATGCCCGCCTTCTTCATCGCGGCCCAGTTGGTGGCGAACTGCGGGTCGGTGAAGGTCACGCCCTCGGTGGCCTTGGCGAACGCGAAGGCGCGGCCCGAGGCCTTCACCTTGGCCCAGTCGATCGTGCCCTCGTTGTGCGAGATGTCGATGCCCTGCAGCGTCTGGCCGCCCGCGCACACGGTGAGGGCGCCGCGCATCGGGCCCAGGCCCTCTTCCCGCTCGATGCCGGGGTGTGCGCTGTCTTCACCTGTGCAGGCGGCGACGAGCACGAGGCAAGCTGCGACCCAGAGGTGGCGCACGCGAGATCCCTAGCCGAAGGCGGCCCGCGCGGACATCGGACAAGGGAGTGTGCGACAGCTCCTGCCCGAGCCGGACGCAGGCGTGGCGCAGGCCGGACGCAGACGTGGCGCAGGCCGGACGCAGGCGTGGCGCAGGTCGGGGCCGCTCGTCGGAGTCGCAACGGTTCTGCCCTGGTGGTACTCTTGCAGGACGAGAGAGTGCATGGACGCCGTCCGTCGCAGCTCCTGGGTCGCGGTCGTGCTCGTCGCGGGCGCGCTGGCGGCCTGTCCGTCCAAGGACTCCAGCACACCAGGCCAGGCCCGCAAGGTCGCGAACGGCACGCACGCGCCCGCCACCGACGGCGGCTCGTTCGCGCGCGCGGACGGCTCGGTCCCCGCGCCGCGCACGTGCGACGAGGACGGCGGCGTGCTGTGCCCCGATGGCTGCTGCGGAAGCGGCCAGACCTGCGCGCCCGACGGTGGCTGCGAGGCGGCGAGCGTGAGCGGCTCGTGCCCCGCGGACGCGCCCGTGGCCTGCAGCGCGCCGGTGGGCTGCCCGGGCGGCACCTGCCTCGCGTTCGATGTGTCGCCGAGCCACGACCACGTCACGCTCACCGCGCCCGCCGCCTTCGTGCCCGGACGCTACGGCACCGGCGTCTCCACCAAGCAGGGCAACTGTCAGCCCATCGACCTCTCAGCCCGCGGCGTGGGTCTGCCCACCGGCAACGCGCCGGAGACCATCGAGTTCTGGTACCGCGCCGACTCGAGCCCGAACTTTCCCAGCCAGAGCGTGCTGCTCGTCCAGGGGACCGACCGCTACCTCCAGTTGAACGGCGGCACCGTCCTGAGCTGGCTCGGCGCCGTGCAGGCGAGCGCCGCCGCGGACCAATGGCACTTCGTGGCCGCGACCTACTCGAGCCAGAGCTGCGTGCTCGCAGTCGACGGCGTCGCGCACACGGGCGTGCACGCTGCGCTGAACACGCCCGCGGATGCAGGCCTCACGCTCGGCGGGACGCCCAGCACCAACTGCGCCGTCTTCCCCGGCACCGTCGACGAGCTGCGCATCCTCGACTACGCCGCCGACGGGGGACAGCTCGCGGCCGACTTCGACGCCGGACGGCTCGGCCTCATCAGCGGCACCGTGGGCCTCTGGCACTTCGACGAGGGCGAGGCGCAGCGCTGCTGTCCCGCGGGCTCCTCCTGCGACGCCGACGGCGGCTGCGTCGCGCCCGGCGCCGCGCCCACGTACACGGTCTCCTGCGGCGACGGCGGCTCCTGCGCGACCTCGCAGTCCTGCACGCAGTCCGGCTGCGCCACCTCGGTGGGCGCGTTCGTGTGCCCGGCCGGCGCGCCTGTCGACTGCGGCAACGGCACCTGCTGTCCGAGCGGCGACACGTGCAGCAACGGCGCGTGCGTCAAGGACAGCAATCAAGTCACCGAGGCCTGCTCGAACATCCAGCACCTCACCGCCATCCAGCTCTCGTCGACGCAGGTCGCCTGCTGCCCGACGCCGCTCCCGGGCACCACCGTCACCGCCTCGACGGGCGCGAACACCTGCAACAACCTCACCGGCGCGTTCTGCTTCTACGACCCCGGCACGTGCAGCACGCAGGCCTGCCCGGCGGGCCAAGGGTACGTCGGCTGCTGCGACACGACCTTGGGCCACGGCTGCTACGCCAACGCCACGCCGTCCACCTGCGCGTCTGGCTCGACGCCGTGCGGGGGCGACACCACGCACCGCGGCGGCTGCTGCCCCAGCGGCACCACCTGCTCGGGCCCGGGCGTCTGCTGCGGCGCGGGCGAATCGGCGTGCGGCGCCGGGTGCTGCCCCGACGGCCAGTGCGTCAACGGGAGCTGCGTCGCGCCTCCCGCGGCCAAGGTGTGCAACCCCGCCTGCCCCGATGGCACGGTGTGCAACAACGGGGACTGCATCGCGGCGCAGCCCGCGCCCACCGT
Organism: Deltaproteobacteria bacterium; assembly: GCA_018266095.1. GTDB lineage: Bacteria > Myxococcota > Myxococcia > Myxococcales > 40CM-4-68-19 > CAIWCD01. The sequence continues at coordinate 1,991 of JAFEBC010000290.1, read as the reverse complement.
CTGCGGACACGGCACGCTCTGCGGCAGCGAGTGCTGCCCCAACGGCTCCGACTGCATCAACGGCACCTGCGTGCAGGGCACGGTGTCCATCACCTGCCCCGAGAACTTGCCCTCGCAATGCGGCCCCGCCGGACCGTGCTGCCGCGCGGGCTTCACCTGCTTCGGCAACGCCGGCCCCGGACCGTCCGGGTTCTACTGCGTCGGCCCGCTCACCGGCCCGCACCACGGCCCCACCGGCCCCTCGTGCAGCAACGGCGGCTTCTGCGACGACGCGCTCGTGTGCGCGGGCGGTGCCCTCTGCTGCCCGCCCGACGAGCCCACGGCCTGCGGCACCGAGTGCTGCAGCGCGGGCACGACCTGCGTCTCGGGCCACTGCGCGTGCCCCACGGGCGAGGCGGTCTGCGGCAACGAGTGCTGCGCCGCGGGCGCGTCGTGCGTCGGCGGCGTGTGCACCGCGCAGTGCGCGAGCGGCAGCCTCTGCGGCAACTTCTGCTGCGAGGACGGCGTCCCCTGCGCCAACGGCCGCTGCGCCTGCCTCGGCGACCACCCCCTCGCCTGCGGTGACGTCTGCTGCCTCCCGGGCGCCACCTGCACGGGCGACAGCGACTGCGGCTGCCCCGCGGGCCGCGCGCCCTGCGGCGACCTTTGCTGCGCCACGGGCGATGTGTGCACGAACGGCGCGTGCGTGAACCCCAGCGCGGGCTTCGACAGCACCGAGACCTGGAGCGGCTCGTACACGGGCACCTTCGTCTCCGCGGCGTGCTCCGGCGGCGGCTCGAGCCCCGACAACTCCTCGCTCACGCTCGTCATCGACCACGGCACGAGCGTGCTCGCCACCAGCGGCTTCGGCGGCACGTTCTCGGGCACCATCACCGGCGGCACGCACATCACCTTCGGGGTCACCACCAGCGTGGGCACCGTCTCCTACACCGGCACCATCAGCGCCAGCGCAGGCACGGCCAGCGGCACCTGGACCGAGAGCTCGCCGGCCAACTCGTCGAACTGCTCGGCGGGCCTCGCGGGCACGGCCAGCGGTTCGTGGAGCGCGCACCGCTAGCGCTGCGACCGGTGCGCAGTGAACCATCGAGCCATTCAGTTGCGTCAGCCCCGCGCCTGCTTGCGGGCCGTCTTGGCCTTGTACATCTCCTCGTCGGCGCGCTTGATCATCGCCGCCAACGTCTCGTCCGGCCCTTCGGGCTGCGCCAGGCCGAAGCTCGCGCTCAAGACGAACGGCAGCCGCTTCTCGCGGTTGAGCCGCTCCAGCTCGAGCTCCAAGCGCCGCAGCAGCGCGCCTTCGTCGAACTTCCCCGTCTCGCACACCAGCGCCACGAACTCGTCGCCGCCCAGCCGCGCCACGATGTCGGCCTTGCGCAGCGTGCGCCGCAAGAGGTCCGCCGTCTCGCGCAGGGCCACGTCGCCCGCGTCGTGGCCGAGCTCGTCGTTGATCCGCTTCATCCCGTCCAGGTCGGCGAAGAGCAGGAACGCGCGCTGCCCCGCCCGCCGCGCGCTCGCCCGCCGCTCCTCGGCCAGCGTGAGAAATCCGCGCCGGTTGTACAGGCCCGTCAGCTCGTCCAGCACCGACTGCTCGCGCAGCGTCTCGGCCGCCTGCTCCAGCGCCACTCGCGCGCGCGCCCGATCGACCACGCGCCCGAGCTGCACGCCGACGTGCGAGACGAGGTCGATGTGCGGCCGATCGAACGTCGCCGCGTCGCTCCCGAAGAACTCGACCACCGCCGCGACCTCGTCGCCCACCAGCACCGGCGCGGCCAGCCCCCAGCGCAGCCCGCACGCCTTGGCCACTCCCTTGCGCGGGAAGTTCGGGTTGTCCTCCAGCGAGTCCATCAGCACCGGACGCCGGTCGCGCAGCGCGCTCCCCGCGAGGCCCTTGCCGATGGGGAAGCGCAGGCGATCGCTCTCGGCGCGGAAGGCGGCATAGAGCCCTTTGGGATCGGCGCTCCACACCGGGCTGGACGCCAAGAGCTCGCGATCCT